>JAJFTJ010000006.1 GCA_021373015.1 Nitrospiraceae bacterium | reverse complement strand
GTTAGCCTTGATATTACTGAACTTTTTGTGAAAGCAAAGAGCAATGAATCAGGCGAGACCACGGCCGATATTTCTGCGAAACTTCCTTCAAGCGGAGCCTGTAAGGTAGATTCAAAAGGAAATATTCTTACTAGAAAATTTAACGGAAACCTGTCACTAAAAGACATTGATATAACACTTTTCAAAAAATATATAGAGAACACTGCTGATATTAATAAAGGTAAATTTGATCTTAATTCCAAGTTTGACATAAACAATATGTATCTTAATAAAACGCCTTGCACTGTGAAGATCTCTGACCTTGATGTGAAAAGTAAGGGCAGTTTTATGGGGGTGTCTGCTCCTCTAGTTCTCGACCTTGTCAAACAAAAGGGATCGATCGATCTTCAATTCAATATATGGGGAGAATTTAGCAATATTAAGCATGATATAAAAGAAGCATTGACCAAAAAGATACTGGAACAAGGGACCAAGAATCTTGCGCCTGAAAAAATAAAAGGCACAATAAAAGACATAAAAGGACTATTTCCAAAAAAGAAATAGTTTTTTTATTCTGTATTTTGAATTTATCCGATTAAAATCTTCTGGCAGTTTTCAGAGGCTCGTTTAATATTCCATCTGTTTTTATCTATATCGCCGGCAATATTGCTTATACCTCTTATCTCAAGCATGGGTATGCCATAAATAACACAGACTTGCGCAATTGCAGCGCCTTCCATGTTTTCGCATATAACATTAAATCTCTTTTCAAGCTCCTTTGCCCGTTTAAGAGTGCCTGTTATCGAAGACATTGTAAGAAATGCTCCGGTTTTTGTTTTTTCAGGTAATAACAATTTTTTTAAAGACTTAAGAGCATTCTTTACCATTTCCTTGTCTAATGGGAATTCATTGTAAAAAGCCTTGGAGTTTTTTTTAACAAAAGGAATTCCTATTGAATCAGCAGTCTCAAAGCCTGTCTTCATCAATATCCCTTCATCTCCGTATATTTCTTTGCTTGCAACTGCAATATCCCCGATACTCAACCCTGAATAAGGGAATGCGCCTCCGATCCCGAAGTTAATTATCATATCCGGAGAGAATCTCTCTATTAAGAGCGCTGTTGTGTGGGATGCATTGGTCTTGCCTATTCCTGATACAGCATGAATAACTCTGGCGCTCCTGATTTTACCTGCATAAAAGTTCCTGAATCTTGTTTTCCCTAATCTCTTGATAATTATTTTTGATTCTGCTTCTGTTGCTGATATGAGCCCGATTAATATCTTTGACATTGTTTCACATATTACATTATTAATTAATTTTATGTCTATGTGAGAAATCTGTTTTAATATTTTTGAAAAATCGAACTGAAAAGTGTTAAATTATAAAAACGAGAAAAAGGAGATTCATGACAAAGAGAGTTCCAATGACTCCTGAAGGTCACAAAAAACTTCAGGAAGAATTAGACAGGCTGATTAAAGCTGACAGGCCCAAAAACATAAAGGCAATAGCAGAGGCGCGTGCGCACGGCGACCTTTCAGAAAATGCAGAATACCATGCTGCAAGAGAAAAACAGTCTTTTATGGAAGGCAGGATACAGGAGCTTCAGGCAAAGCTCTCAGCCGCTGAGGTTATCGACCCTTCAAAGATCAATCAATCAAAAGTTGCTTTTGGCGCAAAGGTCAAGGTGCTTGATACAGATTCAGGAGAAGAATATTTTTTCGTTCTTGTTGGGGTAGACGAGGCAGATGTTAAAAAAGGTAAAATATCCATAAGTTCTCCTGTAGGAAGGGCATTGCTTGGCAAAGAAGTTGGAGATACAGCTGTAATGAAGGCTCCAGCAAGAACAATAGAATACGAGATATTAGAGATAACTTTTGAATAAATATCTTACAGCTACTATAAAAGAAAACAGCCGCATTAACGGCTCTAATAATCTTTTGGCTTTATATATAAAAGACACTTCGGAAAATCCGGTCCCGGGACAGTTTTATATGCTTGAAGTATCTTCCTCATACGACCCGCTGCTAAAACGACCGCTCAGCATATTCAGAAAAATTAATAATGAACTGCAGTTCCTTTACAGGATTAAAGGCAAAGGCACAGAAAAACTTCAGAAGATGAGAGAAGGAACAAACATCAGCATTATCGGCCCATTGGGCAATGGTTATCCTCTGCCTTCTGAAAAACAAATTCCCTTGCTAATCGCTGGAGGAGTAGGGGTTGCTTCAATCTTTTCATTGGCTGAAAAGCTGGATAAAAAAGCCTATGTATTTTATGGGGGAAGAAATAAAGATGAACTAGTAATGAAGGATGAGATTAGAAATTTTGCAAAGGAATTATTTATAAGCACGGATGACGGTTCTGAAGGTGAAAAAGGCACTGTTATTGATATCCTGAATAAATTTTTAGACTCTCAGGGTTCAATGGAATCTCTTGTCATATATGTATGCGGACCTCTGCCTATGTTGAGAGCTGTTGCAGAAGTTGCTGTTAATAAAAAAATTGCAGGATATATTTCAGCAGAGGAAAACATGGCATGCGGAATCGGAGCCTGCCTTGGGTGTGTGATAAAAACAAAACACAATTATAAAAGAGTCTGCAGGGAAGGACCGGTATTTTCTATTCATGAAATTATTTGGGAATAATAAAAATTCATCAACCGTTGACTTAAGTGTAAACATCGGCGGATTAAAACTCAAAAATCCGGTAATGACTGCGTCAGGTACATTTGGATACGGAGCGGAATACTCTGAATTCATTGATTTAAATAGGCTCGGCGCAATCATAGTAAAAGGCCTTTCTTATACCCCAAGAGAAGGCAACCCGGTTCCAAGAATTGTGGAAACCCCGGCAGGGATGCTCAATGCAATAGGGCTTCAGAACATCGGAACCGAGGCATTCATAAAAGAAAAACTGCCGTTTCTCAGAAAATTCAAGACACCTGTTATAACAAATTTTTTTGGAGACAGCATTGATGAATTCAAAAAATCAGCAGAGGCTTTGAGCAGCGCTGACGGAGTTCATGCGCTCGAGATGAATATATCATGTCCCAACAAAAAGGCAGGATGGATAATCTTTGGCACGGACCCTAAAGTTATGGGAAAGGCTGTCAGCTCTGTAAGAAAAACAACAAAACTTCCTTTGATAGTAAAACTTACGCCAAATGTCACAGATATATGCGTGATGGCAAAAGTAGCTGAAGATTCGGGCGCAGATGCAATATCCATGATAAACACAATTACAGGAATGGCTATAGACATCAGAAGAAGAACTCCAATTCTTGCAAATGTTGTAGGCGGACTTTCCGGCCCTGCGATAAGGCCTGTTGCTGTGAGAATGGTCTGGCAGGCACACAAGGCTGTAAAGATACCCATAATAGGAATAGGCGGAATAATGACCGCACAAGACGCTTTAGAGTTTTTAATTGCAGGCGCAAGGGGAGTTGCTGTAGGCACTGCAAATTTTGTTAATCCTCATGCAACCATAGAGATTATCGATGGCATAGAGAAATTTCTTATAGAAGAAGGTGTCCACAATATAAATGACATTATCGGAAGCCTCTGGACATAAAATAATCACTCTCTTTGAAATTGGGGAAATATATCAATCCAATGATCCAGAAAAGAAAAAAAGTAGGGACGGTTGTACTAGCTCTCGGCACGAGTCGCAACGACACTAATTCGGCAACTTTTTTTAATATGCTCTATTGCCATTAATCATTTCATGAGAAAAAGCCGAAGAATAAGAATTTGAACTCGCAGGAAATTCTATAGCTCCAATATCACTGCATCTTCATCGCATTCAGGAAAACGCGGGCACCTGAGACAGTCGCCCCATATCTTCTGAGGAAGTTTTGCCTTGTCAATATCCTTAAATCCATTTTTTTTGAAAAAACCGGAATGATAAGTTAATGCAAAGATTCTCTTAATGCCAAGATGTTTTGCTTCTTTGAGACATGTCTTTAGGAGTTTGTTGCCGATTCCTTTGCACTGCGATTCCTTGCTGACAGCAAGCGACCGTATCTCTGCAAGATCTTCCCACAGAATATGCAAGGCGCAAACGCCTTTTAACTTTTTATTTTCCTCGCAGACAAAAATGTCGCGTATGCTTTCGTAGAGATCATTTAATGAACGGGGAAGCATCTCTTCTTTTTTTGCAAAGTCATTTACAAGTTTCTGTATCTGCTTCACATCAGTTGTTGATGCTTTTCTTATCTTCAACGTACTTTCTCCCTTTTAAAATTGCCTCTTTGTTTACATCAAGAAATGCTTTTTTCTTTCCTGAGATCATTTCCTCGAGTGCAGCAATTGCTGATTGCTCTTTTATCACGCCTGTTTTTGCAAGCAGAGAACTGAGCATTACCATGTTTGCATATTTTGTGCTACCGATAGATGATGCTATGTCGCTTGCCGGAACATCAAGCACATTGATGTCTGAACGAAGTTCAGGATCTTTTATAAGGGAAGAATCGAATATCAGCTGGCCGCCTTTTTTCAGGCGCGGCTGAAATTTGTTAAGTGACGCTGTGTTCATTACCAGAAGTATCTCGGGGTCTCTTACAACAGGAGAGCCTATCATCTCGTCAGAGATTACGACTGTGCAGTTTGCAGTGCCGCCTCGCACTTCTGCGCCGTAGGAAGGAAACCATGTTACTTCCTTGCCTTCGATCATTCCGCTGTAAGCAAGCAGTTTGCCGAGAAATAAGATTCCCTGACCGCCGAATCCTGCTATAAGTATTTTATGTTCCAATATTTTCTCCTGTATTTTTTATTGTAGACAGCTTTTGCTTAAACTTGTCTGCTTAAATGCTGCCTGCTGTTTTTTTATTTTCTGCAAATTTGTCCTTAAAGGTTTTTAAAGGAAAAACCGTCATCATGTCCTTGCGCATCCAGTTAAGCGACTCTTCTGCTGAGACACCCCAGTTAGTAGGACATGGCGATAGTATTTCAACGAAGCTGAATCCTTTCCCCTCAATCTGATATCTGAATGCCTTTTCAACAGCTTTCTTTGTAGCAATCAGATTTTTCAAAGAATCAACAGATGTCCTTATGACATAGGAAGTGCCGTCTATTGTTGCTAATAACTCTGAAACATGCAAGGGATGTCCTGCTGTTGTTGTCTGTCTTCCTTTTTGTGTTGTTGTTGTTCTCTGGCCGCAGAGTGTTGTCGGAGCCATCTGTCCGCCAGTCATGCCATAGATAGCATTATTAACAAAAAATACAGTCAAGTTCTCGCCTCTGTTTGCTGCATGGATTATCTCAGCTGTCCCAATAGCTGCAAGGTCTCCGTCACCCTGATATGAATAAATTATTCTGTCAGGCATAACTCTCTTCATGGCCGTTGCTGCAGCAGGAGGTCTGCCGTGCGCAACCTCGATCATGTCAAAATTAAAATAATCATAAGCAAAGACAGCGCAGCCAACTGGAGCTATGCCTATGGTTTTTTCTCTGATTTTAAGTTTGTCTATGCATTCTGCAATGATCCTGTGTATTAAGCTGTGTCCGCATCCAGGACAATATCTGAAAGGAGCGCTCTTAAGGTTTTCGGGTCTTTTGAATGTCTGTTTCATATTTTTTATCTGTAAACCTCTTCTGATAATTTTATTAGCGCGCCTTCAAGCAGGCCGTTATCACTAACAATAATTTCGCTGAATCCGAAATTTTGTATTATATTAATTGTAAAGACTATGCCAGGGATAATCAAGTCTGCTCTTTCTGGCTCGAGTCCTGTAATCTTTTTTCTTCTGGATAATGGGATGCTCAGCAGATGATCTGATATCTCATTCATTCTTCTTAAACTAATCCTGTGCATATGAACTTTTTCCCTATCGTATTTTTTTAATCCCAGATCTATAGCGGCAAGAGTTGTTATTGTGCCTGCAGTGCCGATAAAAACAGTCTTGTCATCAATATCATTTTTTATTTCTGAGTGAATGCTTTCTGCGATGTCGTTTAGTTCTTTCTTCAATAAATTTATATTATTTATTGATGGCGGGTCTGATCTCAGATGTTTTTCTAACAGTTTTACTACGCCGATCGATACAGTGCCTGTCTTGATAGCAGAATTACCTTTGCATAGTATCCATTCCGTGCTTCCGCCCCCAATGTCAAGAATGAATGAGGATATATTTTCATGAATATCAAACAACACACCTTTCGCAGTAAGCTCTGCTTCTTCCTTGCCTGAGACTATTTCAATTTGTATGCCTGTCTCTGACAATGCCCTTTTTCTGAATTCATCAGAATTTTCAGCTTCCCTTAAAGCGCTTGTGCCTACAGCCTTGACGTGAGGGACATTGTAAGATGAAATGAGAAGTGAAAATGCCTTGAGAACCGACAATGATTTTTCGATGTTTTCGTCTTGTAATATTCCTGTTGAAGAAATATTTGAGGCAAGGCGTGTGATCTTCATCTCGCATCTTTCGCGGATGATAGTATTGTCTTTTATCCTTCCTATAAGGAGACGGAGTGTGTTCGAGCCAATATCAATCGAGGCTAAATTCAGCATTATTTTAATTATAGCGCATTATTTTGCCGGATGATGTTCTATAAGTCGTTATCTTGTTGCAATAATGGCATTTTGGGACTTACAATATTTCATGGATAAAAATAAAGGATATATCGAAAAATTTCTCCGCTTTCTTGAAGTAGAGAGAGGAGCGTCTTTACATACTCTCAGGGCATACAGAGAGGACCTCGAACTATTTTTCAGGGATATAAAATCAGAGATTAAAGCTATAGACTTAGGTGATGTCAGAGGCTTTGTTGCATCACAGATTAATGAAGGCCGTAAAAAAACAACTGTGGGCAGAAGGCTTGCAACAGTAAGGTCATTTTTGAAGTTTCTATATCGTGAAGGCTATATTAAGACAAATCCTGCCAAACTTGTTTCGACTCCAAAACTGCCGAAGATTCTTCCTAAGTTTCTTTCAGTGGACGATGTGTTTTCGCTTGTGGAAAAACCTGAAGAAATAGGATTCCTGCAGGCAAGGGACAGGGCAATACTGGAGCTTCTTTATTCAAGCGGCCTGCGCGTCAGCGAGCTTGTTGGATTGAATATAGAGGATATGAATCTCAGGGAAGAACTTGTCAAAGTCAGAGGCAAGGGGAAGAAAGAAAGAATCGTGCCTGTTGGAAAAAAAGCAATAGAGGCAATAAGATCATATGTAACTGAGAGAGTTCTGCTTAAAAAAAGAGACAACTCCTTTTTCCTTAACAGGAACGGCACAAGGCTGACAGACAGAAGTGTGAGACGTATAGTAATAAAATACGCAAGGGCTATCGGCATCAGCGGAAGGATAGGGCCTCATGTGCTAAGGCATACATTTGCGAGCCATTTGCTTCAGGGAGGCGCAGACCTCAGGGTTATTCAAGAGCTTCTGGGTCATTCTTCTCTGTCAACAACTCAGAAATATACGCATCTTGATATAACCCATTTAATGGAAACTTATGACAATGCCCATCCGCTCGCAAAAGAAAAGAAAAAGTAGCTCAGCAAAACATCCATTAAATAAATTTGAATATCTTTTGCTGTAAAATAGTAATTACTATTTATTTGTTTAAAGGAGCATAAAATGTTTAGAGGAACAACAATACTCTGTGTGAGACGTAATGGCAGTGTTGCAGTTGCAGGAGACGGACAGGTTACAATGGGAAATACAGTCCTGAAGCGCAATGCAAAAAAAATAAGGCTTATGTATAACGATAAAATAGCCGCAGGATTTTCAGGCGCAACTGCAGATGCATTTACCTTGTTCGAACGATTCGAGGCAAAAATAGAATCATACAGGGGTAATATAAAAAGAGCTGCCGTTGAGCTTGCAAAGGACTGGAGGACAGACAAGGTATTAAGAAGACTCGAAGCGCTTTTGATAATAGCGGATAAGGAGCATACATTTATTTTATCAGGCACAGGTGATGTCATTGAGCCTGAGGAAGGCGTTGCAGCAATAGGTTCAGGCGGTCCTTTTGCGCTTGCAGCTGCAAAGGCACTCTTTGAGAATACTAATCTTTCGGCAAAAGATATAGCTGAAAAAGCAATGAAGATTGCATCGGATATCTGCATTTACACAAATTCAAACATAACAATAGAAGAGATAAACTAAATAATCCTTGAGGAGAGTATTAATGGAGAATTTCACCCCGAGACAGATAGTGGAAGAACTGGACAAATATATAATAGGGCAGAACAAGGCGAAAAAGGCAGTGGCAATAGCTCTTCGCAACAGATGGAGAAGACAGCAGCTTTCTCCTGAATTAAAAGACGAGGTTTTGCCTAAAAATATTATTATGATCGGACCAACAGGAGTCGGCAAGACAGAGATTGCAAGACGTCTTGCAAAACTTGCCAGCGCGCCGTTTCTTAAAATCGAGGCTTCAAAATTTACAGAGGTAGGTTATGTCGGCAGGGATGTTGAATCAATGATAAGAGATCTGACAGAAATATCTCTGAACATGGTCAAATCAGAGCATATTGAGAAAGTTCAGGAAAAGGCAGAATCCATGGCAGAAGAAAAACTCCTTGACCTCCTGCTGCCTTCTTCAAAAATTAACACTAATCGTGGTTCTGCTCCTGCTGATGAAGATAAAGAAAAAACCAAAGAGACCAGAGAAAGACTGAGGCAGCAGTTAAGAGACAACAGGCTGGATAACAGATATGTTGATGTGGAGGTTAAAGAAAAAACAATGCCTTTTGGTGTTATCTCGAATATAGGTATGGAAGAACTTGAGATAAACATGAAAGAGATGCTTGGCGGTCTTATGCCTGAAAGATCCAAGAGAAAAAAAATGAAAGTTCCTGAGGCATTGAACATACTTAAACAGGACGAGGCAAATAGGCTTATTGATATGGATAAGGTTACGAGAGAGGCAATAGAAAGAGTTCAGCAGTCTGGAATAGTTTTTATAGACGAGATTGATAAGATTGCAGGCAGAGGACAGTCTAATGGACCCGACGTGTCAAGGGAAGGCGTACAGCGCGACCTGCTTCCTGTTGTTGAAGGCACGACAGTAAATACAAAACACGGTTCTGTAAAAACAGAACATATATTATTTATCGCTGCAGGAGCTTTTCATATGTCAAAACCGTCTGATCTGATCCCTGAACTTCAGGGAAGATTTCCGATAAGGGTTGAGCTCGATGCCTTGGGCAAGGATGAATTCATAAGAATTTTGACAGAGCCTTATAATGCGCTTACAAAACAATATACGGCATTGCTTGCAACAGAAGATGTGAATCTGGAATTTAGAAAAGATTCAATAGAGGAGATTGCAGAAATAGCGGCTGTTGTGAATGAGAAGACAGAAAATATAGGAGCAAGAAGACTGCACACAGTGCTTGAAAAACTTCTTGAAGATATTTCATTCGAGGCGCCTGAGAAAAAGAACAGCAGCCTGAATATTGACAAAGACTATGTAAAAGGCAAATTAAGCGATATAGTAAAAGACGAAGACTTAAGCAGGTACATACTATGAGGTCAGAGATGAAAAATGCAGGATTGAGAAAATTGAGCTGTACTTTTTTTTGTGTAATGCTTTTACTGCTTTCAGCATGTGTTGTAAAGTACAAACCTTATCAGGATTCTACGATTGAAAGTTTCCCTAAGACAATTCCCAAAGAGGCTCCCATCGAATCAAAGTATATAGTTGCTTCTTGGTATGGGTCTGATTTTCATGGGAAGCCGACAGCATCAGGAGAACCTTATAATATGTATGCAAAGACATGCGCACATAAAGAATATGCATTTGGCACAAAACTCAAGGTGACTAATATAAATAATGGAAAAGCTGTTGAGTGCACTGTAAATGACAGAGGGCCTTTTGTCGCAGGAAGAGACCTGGACCTTTCATATACATGTGCAAAAGAGATAGATATCATAGGCACCGGAACAGGCAAGGTGAGGATTGATTATATTGACAGGGATACGCGTTATGTAAAATACGTTAAGTATATTCCTTCATCAGGGAAGGGCGGACCGTATACTATACAAATCGGTTCCTTTAAAGAGCTTTCTAATGCAACACGTCTTAAGGCTGCGCTTGAATTTAAATATACTAATGTGTATGTGACTAGCGCTGATATAAATGATGCAAAGTATTACAGAGTCAGAATCGGGAAATTCAATCAGAAAGAAGAAGCTCAGAATCTCGCAAAGACGCTTGCCGATGAGGGATATGGAGTATTGATTACGCACTATGAAGAAAAAATATAACTGAAATTTTTTA
This sequence comes from Nitrospiraceae bacterium, assembly GCA_021373015.1. NCBI lineage: Bacteria > Pseudomonadati > Nitrospirota > Nitrospiria > Nitrospirales > Nitrospiraceae > Nitrospiraceae bacterium. The sequence goes on along the minus strand of JAJFTJ010000006.1, from coordinate 114,034 downwards.
ACTAATGACGAGGGTATCGTGGATAGTACCATGGATCATATAACCAGAATGGATAAGGATCATAGCGGAAATTATATTGCTGCTCCTGCCAGAGATATATCTCTGTGATCTCAAAATAACTGTATTGATAATCCAGCTCCTCGAGTTTTTCTGTTTTCGTGCCTCTGTAAATTGCAGCTATTGTTATCTCCATGTCTTTTTTGAATATTAGAGGATCGAGAATTCCTTTTTCTTTTGGCATAAGCGCCAAAAATCTGAGGGATTGTTTGTCATAATCTTTAATATATCCTTTTGAGCTGACCGAGACATAAAGAGCCTCTATTAGCGAACCGTCTTTGGTAAGCCTGGTATTGATTATTTTTCCTCCAAAGACAAACAAATTACCCTTGAAAGAAGCAGAAGATGCATTGAGATCTGCAAGTGAAGGATTGAAGGCTGCCATGTCCATGACATTTCTGCTGATCACAGGCCTGCATGCAGGCAAGAGGATGAATAAAGTAATAACAAGAAAGAAATATCTTTTCATGTTCTCAGTTTAGCATGACTAAATTTTTTTTCAAATATCAAATCCCTACCAAAAATTCTTTTTTTATTATAAAATCCATCTATGAAAAAAATAAATGAAGTTGTAAAGTTTCACGGTCATATATGTCCTGGGCTTGTTCTGGGATACAGGGTGTCATTGCTTGCATTAAAAGAACTTGGCAAAAAGTCAGAAGATGAAGAGATTGTCGCAATAGTTGAGAATAATTCATGCGCTGTTGATGCTGTTCAGGCAATGACAGGGTGCACTTTTGGAAAGGGGAATCTTATATTTAATGATTACGGCAAACAGGTATATACATTCATAAAAAGACCTTCTCACAAGGCTATAAGGATTTCTATTGTATGGACCTCGCCTGCTGAAACAGAAAAAGAAAAAGAGATGTGGAATAGATATATGAAGGGCGAACACACACCTGCTGTAATAAAGGCAGTTCATGCGCGAAAGACAAAAAAGATAGATGCGATTTTAAAGGCAGGCGATAAAGAACTTTTCAAGGTAAAGCATATTAAGATTGACTTGCCGGATGAGGCGAGGATTTACCCCAGCATCAGTTGTCAGAGGTGCGGAGAAAAGACCATGGAGCCGAGAATAAGAATTAAGAACAGCAGGATGGTCTGTATACCATGCATGGAGAAAAAACGATGAAGGACATAATTACAAAGGCGAATGTTTTGATCGAGGCATTGCCATATATTAGAAATTTTTCAGGAAAGACTGTTGTTATCAAATACGGAGGCGCTGCGCAGGTTGAGGAATCTTTGAAGGACGCCTTTGCACAGGATATAGCACTTCTCAGCTTCATAGGCATCAGGCCTGTTGTTGTTCACGGAGGAGGACCAAAGATAAGTTCAACAATGGAAAAGATGGGAAAGAAACCCGAGTTTGTTCATGGCCAGCGTGTCACTGACAAAGAGACGATGGATATTGTCGAGATGGTGCTTGGCGGGCTTGTGAACAAAGAAATCGTTTCGATGATAAACAAGCACGGCGGAAAGGCAATCGGATTAAGCGGGAAAGACGGGAAGCTCATAAAAGCAAAAAAGAAATTAATGAAAAAAGTCTTGTCCGAAGAAAACGAAGAGGAGATAATAGACATAGGTCTTGTTGGTGAAGTTGCAAGTATAAATGCCGAGGTGCTTCAGAGTCTTAAGAACGAAGGATTTATCCCGGTTATTTCACCAATTGGTGTTGGGGAGAAGGAAGAGACCCTGAATATAAATGCTGATTATGTATCAGCTGCTGTTGCTTCTGAGATAAAGGCTGAAAAACTGATTCTTCTTACTGATGTGCAAGGGATTAAAGATAAGAAGGGCGTTACAATCTCGACTCTTTCAAAAAAAGAAATTAAAAAATTAATCGAGGACAACACTATCTCAGGCGGAATGCTTCCAAAAGTTCAGGCATGTATAAAGGCGGTTGAAAACGGTGTTAAAAAAACGCATATTGTTGACGGCAGGATTCCGCATTGTCTGCTATTAGAGATATTCACAAAAGAAGGCATAGGCACTGAGATTGTAAATGGCTAAAGCGAAAACCTTTTATCAGTGCCAAGCGTGTGGATATGCAAGTCCGAAATGGCTTGGCAAATGTCCTGATTGCGGTGAATGGAATACCCTTGTTGAAGAGAGAAAAGAAGCCAAACAATCAAGGAGATCTTCTCCGGGCAGACCAGAGCTCCAGCCGCTTAATTCAATAGAAAGCATAAGAGAAGACAGGATATCAACAGGCATCAAGGAACTAGACAGGGTTCTGGGCGGAGGTGTTATATCAGGCTCTGTGATTCTTGTAGGCGGTGATCCCGGAATCGGCAAATCAACAATACTCATTCAAGCAATAGCAGGCTTGTCTAAAAAATGCGGCACAGTCCTCTATGTTTCAGGAGAAGAATCTCCAGAACAGATAAAACTAAGAGCAGAAAGATTATCTATCGATTCAGATAAAATAATGGTCTTCCCTGAAACCTCCCTTGAGAGCGTGATAGACTCTTCATCCAAACTGAATCCAGGCGTGATAGTAGTGGATTCTATCCAGACGATGTATACAGAAGAGATTTTATCAGCCCCGGGCTCTGTAAGTCAGGTCAGAGAGTGCGCTGCAAGGCTGATGCTGTTTGCAAAAAGATCTGATATCCCGATCTTTATAGTTGGGCATGTGACAAAAGAAGGCGCTATAGCAGGACCTCGAGTTCTGGAGCATATAGTTGATACAGTGCTTTATTTTGAGGGAGACAGAGGACATCCTTACAGAATTATCCGCACTGTTAAAAACAGATTTGGTTCCACAAATGAGATAGGTGTTTTTGAGATGACAGATAATGGTCTTTCTCAGATAGAAAATCCATCAGAATTATTTTTGTCTGAAAGACCGATCAATGTATCAGGCTCTACAGTTGTTGCAAGCATTGAAGGAACACGGCCGGTTATGGTTGAAGTGCAGGCGCTTGTTTCTCAAACAACCTTTGGGATGCCCAGAAGGACGAGTATAGGCGTTGACTATAACAGGGTAAATCTTCTTACTGCAGTACTGGAGAAAAGAGCAGGCTGCCATCTTGGCGGAATGGATATTTTCATAAATGTTGTAGGCGGACTTAAGATTATCGAGCCTGCAATAGATCTTGGCATAATAGCAACGATCGCGTCTTCTTTAAAAGAACGGCCTATCGATCCTAAAACTTTTGTTTTTGGAGAAGTAGGTCTGTCAGGAGAAATAAGGGCTGTTGCACATGGTGAGCTGAGGATCAGAGAGGGATCAAAGATCGGGTTTAAAAAGGCAATAATGTCCAAGATGAATTCTGAAAGGATCAAGGATTCGTTTGGCATTGAAATAATAGGCGTAAAGAATGTCGAAGAAGCGCTAGAGGCGCTTGTATAGAAAAAATCAGATAAAAAGGAAGCAACATTTTTTCACATTGCATGCAAGAGATAAGATTAATCATAATTATATTGTTCACAATATCATTGCTTTCATGCGCAACAAAAAAAATTGAACTCCCTGAAATTGAAAAACCTGCACTTTCTGTTCTTCTTGCTGAGCGGCAGAGAATAAAGCGTGTTGAAGCAATATTCTCAGTTGAATTTGAAAAAGATGACAGCACAATGTCAGGGGAGGCTGCGGCGGAAATTACTGAGAAGACATTAAATCTAAGAATATATTCAATGGGATTTCTCGTAGGCGAGATCAAAGAAGAAAACGGCGTGATAACCAGCAAGCCGGAGAGGAGCAAGAACCAAAGCCTTATACTCATAAACGGACTCCGAAGCAGTATTATGTGGTGGCTCATTAAGAACTACAATATTGCCGAATTTGAAAGAACTTACACTATAAATAATTCTTCACAATATATTTCTGTTGATAAGAGCACAATGCTGCCAGTGACCCAAACAATAGAACTTAATGAAGGCAGGGAGCTGAGTATTTTCTATGAAGAGCCTATCAGGACAGATGGAATATGGTATCAATCAAAGATGCGCATTAAACTATTGAAATATACAGTAAGGCTTAAAATAAAGGATATTATTTTTATTTATTGACAATACCAAGATCAACTGCAACAGCATTTATAATTTTTTCATCGATTGAAACTGTTTTAAAAAGATAGCCGTCAAGCAGTGCATTGTCACAGATTGCATTTATAATTCTTGGAACGCCTTTTGAATATTGATATATCAATTTAAGCGCTCCAGAAGTAAATGGATTTCTTAAACTGCCTGCTACTTGAAGCCTGTGCAGGATGTATTCTCTTGTGCCTTCTTCAGACAGAGACTCAAGTTTTATCCTTACAGCTACACGCTGTCTTAACGGTTCATCAAGCGCCAGAACATTGTCCAGTTCAGGTAGCCCAAAAAAAATAAAATTAACCATCTTCCCTTGCGGCATTTCCATGTTCAGGAGTCCTCTGAACTCTTCCATAATCTCTTTTGAGTTCAGCATCTGAACTTCGTCCATTATTATTACGACTGTTTTGCTGTCTTCTCCAATCTCGATAAGTCTTTTGTAAATCCTGCTCAGGATCTCGATCTTGTCTTCCTTTGCATCATCTACGCCAAGCTGGATCGCAAGTTTTTTAAGGAGCCAATCAGCGCTTACTGCTGAATGCACTACAACAAGAAGAACTGCTTCATATGTCTGCTCATCCAATTCGTCGAGCAGTCTTCTTGCAAGAGTAGTTTTGCCGGTGCCTATATCTCCGATTACAACTGCAAGGCCTTTCTTCGATGTTATCGCATACTTAAGTTTTACGAGCGCCTCGGAATGCTGGGAACCTTTATAGTAGAATCTGTTATCGACTATGTTCGAAAACGGATGTTCTTTTAAATTATAGTGTTGTAAATAGTCCATGTTTTACAGATAAGAAACTCTCTCCTTTTTTTTCTTTTGTTTTTCTTCTTTCAATTTTTCTTTTTCTTCTTTTATCTTTATTTTTTCTTCTCTAAGTTTTAATTTTTCCTCGACAATTGGTTTTGTCGAGGTATTCGTTGTATACGCTGTCTGTAATGAATTTATCTTTTCAGAAACATTTCTGAACTTTGAATTCCAGCCGTAGATATCTTTATATAGTTCAGACGCTTCTTTTATATTACCATTCTTTTCATGTGATTCTGCAAGATCGTATTTTACGCCCCAATAGCCCTCATCTCTTGTCGTTATATTTTTAATCACACTGCTGAATGCCTCGACAGCCATATCAAACAGTCCCTTTGTCATATAACAGAGACCCAGCATATTTGTCGCAGATACAGATATCTTGGGATCGTTTTTAGCCATTTGAAATTCCCTTATCGCATCTTCAGTAAGTCCCATCTCTTTATATGCAATGCCAAGGTTGTAATGAGTCTCTGCATCTCCTGCACCTAATTCTTTTTCCAGGCCTTTTTTAAATTCATCAAATATATCTTTTACATCATTCTCAAGTTTTGGCTCAGATGCTTCATGTGATTCAAAAATGCTGTTTATGCCGATATCTTCCATGGACATCTCAGAAAATGTGGATTCAGTCTTTTCGGCTTCAATCGTCTTTTTTGGTTCTTTGATTGTTTCTTCTTCTTTAGCTTCCATTGCAGCAGTGTCAAGAGACGCGAGTTTTTGCTTTATTATTTTATTGTCAGGGAATATTTTCTGCAGACGATAACATATGCCTCGCGCTTCATCATAAAGGCCCTGTCTGGAATAGAATTCCGCCTCTGCCATCTCCTCGCTGTAGTCTTCCAATGTCTGGTGCATTTCCCTTGTTGTTCCCTTCCCTGCGAAACTTTCTTTAGAGAATGTATCAGTCTCATGTCTGGGTGCATGCTCAACGAGTCTTGGATCTTCGGGATTTATATCATATGCTTCCTTGAATATTACATCTCTTAAGTTTGTATCGCCGCTTCTCGTATGGATTTCAGCAAGTATCAGACATTCAGTTACAGCAAGTTCTTTGTCATTTGTATCGATGTATAAAGATTTGAGCTTAGTATGCACTTCGATATTATCAGGATGCAAAATTTTTAATTTTTCAAGCAAAGTTTTTGCTTCTTCGTATAATCCATATCTTACAAATATATCAGCCTCTGCGAGCGATTCTTCAATGGGTTTTTCAGCTGCTGTTTTAGCTGAGGGTTTTTCCCCCAGTTCGCTTTCAATGTCTGCTATTTTTTCTTGTATCTCAGCATTATCTGGTTGTATCTGAAGCGCCTCTTGATAGCATTTCAATGCATCTTTTGGCTGGCTGCTTTCTGAAAGCAGAAATATTTCTCCTAATGCTGCGAGTTCTTTTACTGCATTATCAAAACTTCCTTTTTGTTTGTATAAAGGAATCAGTTTTTTTCTTGACTCAACAGGTTCTGTGTCTTTGAAATTATTCAGTATCTCGATTGCTTCCTCAGTTTTTTCGCTGAATATTATTTCATCAATTATTCTGCTGTATTCTCCCCATGCTTTTTGTTTGTCGCCTTCTTTAAGGTAAAGTTCACCCATTAGTTTTCTGGCCTTAATATTTGTTGGTTCTGCCTGAAGCACTTTATTAAGGTATGAGATTGCAGATGATTGTTTCCCCTGAGCAATCATCTGTTCAGAATATTTAAGGTTAAGTTCAAGGTCATCAGGAGAGATTTCAAGCGCATCTTTTAAATAATCTGCCGATTTTTTTGAATCGCCTGTTTTCTCAGCCAGAGCGCTAAGTCCGGACATTGCCTCTTTGTTGCCGGGATTTATTTCGAGTGTTTTTTTGAAGTATTTTTCAGTATTGCTGAAATCTTCTTTGTCTTCGTGAAGTCTTGCGATGCTGAGATATTCTTTTGCTGCTTCTACACTAAGCCCCTCTTTTAAGAATAGTTCAGCAACTTTGGTTCTTAGCGGAATATTTGAAGGAGACAGGTTAAGTATTTTATCGTAAGTTTTTAGAATTGCACTTTTCTTGCCTTCCTTAGAAAGTATATCGGCGCATGTCAGGTAGTATTTTATTGCATCAGTTGATATTCCCTTTTCTTCACTAAGTTCGCCGAGCGCAAAAAGTGCATCGGTATTTGCTGGGTTTAAATTTAAAATCTTTTTGTAAAGAGCTAAGGCCTTTAAGGAAAAACCTTCATTCCTGAAATAGCGGGCTGCTTTATGAAATGATTCTACTGCGTGAGACTTGTCATTTTTTTTAAGATACAGATCTCCAATAGTATTGAATGTATTTCCATCAGGGAATTCTTTGCTTAGTTTTTCCCATTCAATGATGGCCTTATCAACCTGCCCGCGGGCAAGATATTTCTGTGCTTCTTTTATTATCGACGCTTTATCAGACATTTGTATATTGTATAAAATTATCGCATATTTTTAATAGGGCTGATAGAACTGATAAAGATTTAAAAGATTAAGAATAAGAATATGAACATTATGCTTTCAACTCTTTTAGGATGATTTTATCATAGATGATCATACATATTGACAATTTGCTAGATTTTCTATTAAAATCTCTAGTTCTTTAAAAGAGAAAGGGATTATATTTTGGAAGGTGAGTGAACAGATGAAAACAAAATTTGCTAAGAAAACAGATAATGAGAAAAAATGGTATATTGTGGATGCAAAGGAGTTAATCCTTGGCAGACTTGCAGTGAAAGTTGCCAATTACCTAAGAGGCAAGAACAAGGCTGTGTTCACTCCTAATGTGGATACGGGAGATTTTGTAGTTGTAGTTAATGCGGCAAAAATTAAAGTGACAGGCAACAAACTTGAAGACAAGATTTACTATCATCACAGCGGATATCCAGGAGGCATTAAGGCAGTGCCTCTAAAAAAGAGACTTGACACAAAACCTGAGCAGGTAATTATTGACGCTGTATGGGGAATGCTTCCAAAAAACAGGCTTGGCAGGATGATTATAAAGAAATTGAAGGTTTATAAGGGAAGCGAGCATCCACATAAGGCTCAGAAACCAGAGACTTTACAATAAGGAGTTTTTTTAATGGCAGAAATAAAATATAACACCACAGGCAGAAGGAAATCATCGATTGCAAGAGTAGACATGTATCATGGCAAAGGCCAGATTACTGTAAATGACAAGCCTTTGGCTTCATACTTCCCGCGTGAAACACTGCAGATGATGATAAGGCAGCCGCTTGAACTTACAGGTATGGTTGGCAAATATGATGTTGTTGCAAAAGTTGTAGGCGGTGGTCTTACCGGACAGGCTGGTGCTTTAAGGCATGGAATAGCTCGTGCACTTATATCTATAGACAGCGACTTCAGGCTGAAGCTTAAAAAAGAAGGATTTCTTACAAGAGACCCTAGAGAGAAAGAAAGAAAGAAGTACGGCCAGAAGGGCGCAAGAAAGAGATTCCAGTTCTCAAAGAGATAATTTCTCAGGAATTAATGATAGTTTTTTCATTAATTTGATGTCTCTATCACGGACGATTTATCTATGCTAAGAATTGCTATCTGTGGAGGCAGTGGATATACAGGAGGCGAATTGATTCGTCTCCTTTTGAACCATCCTTTTGTCGAAATAACCGCTGTAACTTCAGAAAAATCCGCAGGCAAATGCGTAAAAGATATTTTTCCGCATCTTAAAGGGTTTACAGATCTTAAATACGAAAATCTTGACAGGAAGAAACTGCTGAACAAAGCTGACCTGTTTTTCATGGCCTTGCCTCACGGAACCTCGCAGGAAGCAGTAGACTTTTTTTTCAAAAACAATAAAAAAGTAATAGACCTATCCGCTGATTACAGGCTCAAATCAGTAAAAACATATAAAGAATGGTATAAAACAAATCATAAATTTCCACTAACTCTAAAAAAGGCAATATACGGTCTTCCTGAATTACACAGAGCAAAGATTGAAGATGCTTCCCTTGTAGCAAATCCGGGCTGTTATCCTACAAGCGCAATACTAGGACTCTCCCCTGCTTTCAAGTCCGGGCTTATAGATCCTCACTCAATCATAGTGGATTCAACATCAGGCACAACAGGCGCAGGCAGGAGCAGTGACCCAGCGTTTGCATTCAGCGAGGTTAATGAAGGGTTCAGCGCCTATGCTATCGGAAAGCACAGGCATACTCCTGAGATAGAGCAGGAACTCTCTGGTATAGCTAAAAAAGATTTAAAGATTAATTTTACGCCTCATCTTGGATCTTATGACAGAGGAATACTTAGCACTATATACGCAAGGCTCAACAAGAACATAAATATCGATGCAATTATAGGCTTTTACAAAAGAGCATATGCCCAAGAGCCGTTTGTCAGGGTTCTTGAACAAGGGGAATTTCCTGATGTAAAGGATGTGCGTGGTACAAACCTCTGCAGTATAGGACTTGCTGTAAACAACAGAACTAAGACTCTCATAATTGTTTCTGCGATCGATAACCTTGTTAAAGGGGCTTCGGGGCAGGCGGTTCAGAACATGAACATAATGATGGGATTTAATGAGACGATCAGTCTTGCAACAATAGCTCTTTTCCCTTAGAAAATTTAAAACAAACCACTTTAATTTTCACTGCACAATCTTCATACTGATGTCTGCTGCCTCAGCAGAGTGTGTGAGTGCTCCTATCGAGATTAGATCTACTCCTGTTTCTGCAATAGCCCTGACATTGTCAAGATTTACATTGCCTGATGCCTCAAGCAGTATCTGTTTTCCAGATGCCTTTACTATGCGGACAGCATCTTTCATATCTTTCAGAGACATGTTGTCCAGCATTACAATGTCAGCGTCAGAATCAACCGCCTGCTTGAGATCATTTAAATTTTCTACTTCAACCTCAATTTTCCCAAGGTGATGCATTTTTTTTGCAATGCTTACAGCCTTAGAAATGCTTCCCACGGCTTCGATGTGATTGTCTTTAATAAGAATACCGTCAAAAAGCCCGAATCTGTGATTACTTCCGCCGCCGCATCTTACCGCATATTTTTCCATGAATCTTAATCCGGGCGTTGTCTTTCTTGTGTCAACAATTTTTGCATCAAGTCCTTTTATTTTTTCGACGAACATATTGGTGAGTGTTGCTATGCCGCATAAACGCTGGAGGATATTAAGACATACTCTTTCTCCTGAGAGAATGGCTTTTGTCTTTCCTGTTATCTCAGTTATTACTGCTCCCTTTGTTGCTGTTGATCCGTCATTTATCAAGACATCAATTCTTATGGCATTATCAAGATTAAGAAACACTTCTTTTATAAACGGCATTCCTGCTACTACGAACTGTCCCTTTGCTATTAAGAGAGCTCTTGATTCGCTGTCTTCCGGAATAAGCAGGGAAGTTGTAATGTCGCCGTTGCCGATGTCTTCATCTAAAGCTATGCGGATGATTTCTTTTACGCTATAGGGGATTTTCATAAGAAATTATTTTTTTCTTAGAATAGAAAATAATCCCAGAATTCCGCCGCATACAGCTCCCAATGCCAATGCACCACGCCAGTCCAGAAGTGTTGTCACATTGCCTTCTACTTTATTGCCAAGCATGATCAAGGAAGTGCTGTTATTGGATTTAATCTTCATGCCAGCCATAATACCGACAGCGCTTTTATTTGATTCTGTTCCGCCTTTTGATATAACCATCGGGGACAATGAAAAATTGAGTGAAATGTTATTGCCTGCAGTTACCCCGCTTATGCTCTGATTCAGGTTTATGTTATTGCCTCTCAGAATGCCGGTTACTCCCTGAGTGACATCTATCTTTTCAGCATCAACGCTCAAAGCGCCAACCTGCTGCATTTCTATATGATTGCCTTCAACTGCCCTTACAGAACTGTGTTTTATGCTGACGAATTCTGCCTCTATGAATTCAGCATCCTTTTTTTCTATAATCTTCTTATTAATATTTGACTTCATTTTACCCCCTTAAATCATTCATTTTTTGAATATTTTCCTTGATCCTTTCTCTTTTCGCAAGCAGTTCATCAAACTTGGCTTGTTCCTTTTTTACTATTTCTTCAGGAGCCCTGTTTAAAAAATCCTCGCTCATAAGTTTTTTCCTTAGAAACTCAACAGACTCTTCGACTTTCTTGTCTTCTTTCATAAGTCTATCAATTTCTGCATCAATATTCAAAAGCCCTTTAAGGGGAACGTATATTTCCATGCTGTCTCTGACGCAAACAGCTGAATCTGCAGGTTTATTCAGGGCTTCTCCAATCTCTACCTCTGATGTGCGAGCAAGTTTCTTTATATAGCGGATGTTTGTTTTCAGGATAGCTGTTGTTTTTGAAGAAAAGACCTTTATCGAGCATTTTACTTCTGCTGAAGGCAAAACATTAAGCTCGCCCCTAATATTCCTTATTCCTGTTATAGCCTCCATAACATAAGATAGTTTTTTTTCAGCGCTGGCATCTTCTGGTAGTGATTTTGGGAAATTGGCAATAACAATGCTTTTTCTCACTTCTGGCTGTGAGGTTTTAATATAAGGAAGTTTCTGCCATATTTCTTCAGTTACAAAAGGCATGAATGGGTGCAGCAGCCTTAGAGTTGCTTCAAGTGTGGTGACAAGACACCATCTTATGCCGTTTCCCTTTTGTGGATCATCCATATCTGTCTTTGACATTTCAATATACCAGTCACAGAATTCATGCCAGACAAATTGATATATGTTGTTTGCCGCATCATTGAATCTATATTCTTCAAGGGCAGAGTTCACGTCTTCGGCAACAGCGCTAAGTCTGCTTAATATCCATCTGCTTGCGATATCAAGTTCCACTCTTGGTTTTTCAGGAATCGAATCTGTTTTAAGATTCATCATTATAAACCTAGCAGCGTTCCAGAGCTTGTTAACAAAATGTCTGTATCCTTCAACTCTGTCTTCGGAAAATTTTATGTCTCTCCCTTGAGCAGCAAATGCGCAAAGAGTAAATCTAAATGCATCTGTCCCATATTTATCTATTATCAATAAAGGATCAACAACATTGCCTTTTGACTTTGACATCTTCTGTCCGGAGGCATCCCTGATAATTGCATGGATGTAAACATCCTTAAACGGCACTTGATCCATAAATTTAAGTCCCATCATTATCATCCTTGCTACCCAGAAGAATAGGATGTCGAATGCAGTAACAAGAACGCTTGTCGGATAGAAGGCCTTGAGGTCTGGTGTTTTTTCAGGCCAGCCCAACGTTGAGAAAGGCCAGAGTGCAGACGAGAACCATGTATCAAGCACATCTTCATCCTGAACAAGATTTTTTGAATCGCAATAAGGACATGATTCAGGTATTGTTCTGGATACTATTACTCCGTTTTTTGAACGGCATTTGTTGTTCTTCATTTCCTGACAATACCATGCAGGAATTCTGTGTCCCCACCATATCTGTCTTGATATGCACCAGTCTCTGATATTCTCCATCCAGCCGAAATATGCATTCTCCCACGACGGAGGAAGTATCCTTATCTTCTTTTTCCTAACAACACTCATTGCATCTTTTGCAAGTGTTTTAACATTCACATACCACTGGAGTGTCGGGAGCGGCTCTATTATTGTCTTGCATCTATAACAATATCCGACTGAGTGTTTGTGTTTCTCCTCTTTTTCAATAAGATTAAGCTCGTTGAGGTCATTGACTACTAGTTTTCTGCATTCATATCTGTCTAGACCGGAGTATTTTTTGCCTGCCTCGTCAGTCATCTTTCCGTCTTTTCCTATGACCATAATGAACGGCAGTGAAGGATCCTGTCTTTTTGCTATTGCCTCGTCATTGAAATCATGCGCAGGCGTGACTTTTACTGCTCCTGTTCCAAATGCCAAATCAACCGCAGCATCAGGGACTATAGGAATTTTTCTTTCTGTCAAAGGCAGAGAAACTGTCTTGCCGATCAGTTTTTTATATCTCTTGTCAGAAGGATTTACGGCAACCGCAGTATCTCCCAGCATTGTCTCAGGTCTTGTTGTGGCAACTATTATATGTTCATCTGAATCAGACAGCGGATACTTTATATATGTAAGTTTCCCATCCAGTTCTTCATGTTCAACTTCAAGGTCTGACAGAGCCGTATGACAGCGCGGGCACCAGTTAATAAGTCTGTTGTCTCTATATATCAGCCCCTCTTCATAAAGCCTTACAAACACTTCTTTTACCGCCTTGGAAAGTCCTTCATCAAGAGTAAATCTTTCCCTTGACCAGTCGCATGATGCGCCCATGCTTTTAAGCTGATGGATTATTTTGCCTCCGTATTCAGCCTTCCATCTCCATACGCGCTCTATGAATGCGTCTCTCCCTATCTGCTGTCTTGTGATTTTTTCAGATGTAAGCTGACGCTCTACAACATTTTGTGTTGCAATGCCTGCATGGTCTGTTCCCGGAAGCCAGAGAACTTTAAATCCGCACATTCTTTTCCATCTGGCAAGAACATCCTGCAAAGTTGCATTGAGCGCATGACCCATGTGGAGCGAGCCTGTTACATTAGGAGGAGGAATGACAATGGAATATGGTTTGCCCGAAGGATTTATCTCGGGTTTAAAATAACCTTCGCGAACCCATATCTCATACCACTTTTCTTCAATGCCTTTTGGCGTATAACTCTTCTCTAGTTCTATCATTTTAGATTAGATGCGATTTATAAAAAGTAGAATCCAAAAATGGAAATAACAATTTCTACGTCTCTGACCTGATCTTTTTAATCTCTTTTGAAATTAATGTCTCTGCAACCTCTGGCACAGTCTCCCATATCACTTTTTCGACTTCCTTGTTTATAGAAGCCATAGAGTTCTGTATTGTCTCTTTCAGCATTCTCTCTGTGAGCTCAGTCGATATTTCCCATAATATTTTTTCTAAAGACTCCTTGATAGTAGGACTAATTGCTGTCATAACCGTATCTTTTAAATCCAGAGATGACAAAAGCGATTGAACCTTTTCATCAACTGTTTTTTTAATTATATTTGACATGTCTGATTGAGAGGGCATGGGTATGTCAGCAGATTTTTTTTGTACTGGTATTTCCTGTTTGAGAATGCTTTTCTTTTCATATGAAGGAACAACAGACTCTGAAAATCGAGATGTTTCAACAGCTGACATCTCAGTTGTTTGCTCAAGAAGTGATTCAGCCTGTTTAGCGGCATTCATGGCTTCATCAATGCTCACATCCTGAATCTCTATCACATCTCCGCTGTATTCTGATGTGGTTTCTTCAGCACTAGTTATTTTTAATTTATTTTTCTGTGGAGCTTCTTCAAATACCTCTGCTGTTACTACAGATGAATCATCGTCTGCTTCCTGAGCAAATACTACTTCTTCTGCAGGGATGGTTGGAGTGTTTTTTGCAAGTGATCTTAATATGGAATTTATTTTGCTGATAAGTTCTTGTGACTCGAATGGTTTTACTATGTAGCTGTCTGCCCTTACCTGTTTGGAAAGTGCTTCATCGATCGGTTCGAAAGCTCCTGAAAGGAGTATCACAGGGATGTCTTTTGTTTCAGTATCTGATTTTATTTTTTCGCACAACTGATAGCCGTTAATCTTAGGCATGTCAATATCAGCAAGCACAATATCAGGCCTGAAATTTTTTATTGCAGCAAGAGCTTCCTCGCCGTTTGTAACAGCTTTTATTTCGAAGCCCTCATCTGTAAGTACAAGTTCAACGACCTTTTGTATTGTTATGCTGTCGTCAGCAAGAAGCAGCTTGCGTGTCATTATTTACTCCTTCAGTGCTTTTTCAAAATTTTATTGTTTACCTATGGAAAAGTCAAGGTTTATCGCCTTGTTGGTTCGATGGATGAAAGGAGTTTATAGATTCACTTTAGAAAAGAAGGGATATTTTCACTGCTTATCAAGTCATTTAACGTCTCTCTCTCTCTTATCAGAAAATGCTTATTGCCTTTGACCATTACCTCTGCAGCACGCGGACGGCTGTTATAGTTTGAGCTCATAGAAAATCCATATGCTCCTGCACTCATTACTGCAAGATATTCGCCTTCTTTTAATCTTGGAATCTCTCTGCCTTTAGCGAGAAAATCTCCTGATTCACATATAGGGCCTACAACATCAGCCTTGACATTCGGCCTCTTGGATTTAATAACAGGCTGAATATTGTGATATGCATCATACAGGGATGGTCTCATCAGGTCATTCATTCCTGCATCAACAATGAAAAATTCTTTTTTATGGCCCTTTTTAATATAAAGAGTTTTTGTGACGAGTATCCCTGCATTCCCGGTAATAGATCTGCCGGGCTCAATTATAAGTGTCATTTCCCTGTTTTTCAAAAGAGGCAGAAGATTTTTTGCCAGATCTTTGGGCAGAGGCGGTTCCTCGTTATTATAAGGAATTCCAAGTCCGCCGCCTATATCTAGATATCTGAGATTCACTCCGTGTGTTTCGAGATTCTGAAGAAGAACCAGTATTTTTTTTAATGCATCCACAAAAGGAGAGACTTTTGTGATCTGAGAACCGATATGTTTGTGGATTCCGACAATCGCGATATTTTTGAGCTTGCTCGCAATTCTGTAATACTCAAGCGCGTTTTCTATCGGGATCCCGAATTTGTTTTTCTTTAATCCTGTTGAGATGTAATGGTGTGTCTGAGGGTTGATATCAGGATTGATTCTCAATGCAACGGGCGCCTTTGTCTTCATTCTGCCTGCTATTTCATCAATCTTTTTCAATTCAGATTCAGATTCCACATTGAACATCAAAATCTTTGATCTTAGAGCGTATTTTATCTCGTCATCTGTTTTTCCTACTCCGGCATAAACTATTTTTTTGGGAGATATCCCTGCTTTGAGCGCTCGATGCAGTTCACCGCCTGATACTATGTCTGCTCCGCTGCTGTGTTTTCCGAGCAGTCTCAGCACTGCGAGATTTGAATTTGATTTAACGGCAAAACAGATTATATGCGGATAGCCCCTAAACGCCTCATCATAAGCTCGAAAGTGTCTTAGCAAAGTGTCATGGCTGTAAATATAAAGAGGCGTCCCATATATCTCGGCAAGTTTTTTTACAGGGACATTTTCAGCATATAATTCATTTTTTTTGTATTTAAAAAAATGCATCTATAATTCTCCTTGAACTAAAATATCATATATTTTTACACAGCAAACAAAATAAAGTCAAAAATATGTTTTTCGATAATTAATTTCAAAATTTAACTTAACGTAAAGTTAAATTTTCTTAGCTCTAGAAAATATTAGTGATATTTTAATACACAAGATACCGGCTGGGTTATAAGCGCACCAGCCGGTATTTGGGAAGCATTTAAAACTATCTTATGTTTCCTACTGCATTATCTTCTTGTCCTTTAGGCATAATGTACAGAACTGAAGGATTTGTTTTTAAAAAAGGGAATAGCGGTTTCGCATTAGCTGCGATTTTAGCAAAATCAGGATTGCTGAATTCTCCAAAATGTCTTGCTTTTGCAGGACAGCTTTCAACGCATAAGGGTTTCTTGCCTTCTTCTACTCTGCTTAGACAAAAATCACATTTTATCAATTCCTTATCTTCTGCGTCCCATTTCAATCTACCGTAAGGACATGCATTAATGTTGCTCTTTTCATATTTCATCTTTTGATTAATTATTACTATCCCATCATCTCGTTTGCTTATCATACCTTTCTTCAGATTTGTTTTACATGCCGGTTTCTCGCAATGGTTACATAACACAGGGAGATAATACATTTTCAAGTCGGGAAATTTTCCAGCTGGCACATCTTTTTTATTCCATTTATTGTCTGCACCAACAGTGTGCACTTCGCTTAACAAAATACCCACCTTTGTAGTGTTTTCCATTCTGCATGCAAGCGTACAGGTATTACAGCCAAAACATCTTTTCAAGTCTATAATTAATCCGTATTGTTTGCCCATTTTCATCATCCTCCTTTACGCTTTTTTTACTTCAACAAGGGTATCATAAAACGGGCTGTTTGATTCCCTGCGTAGTTTCTTGTTATTTGATGTAGCCTTTGTAAGCGTGTCATGCGTAAGGTCATTATGATGTCCTCCGCGATAGTGCTTCGGCCACCATCCTTCAGGTATATGAACACAACCAGGCATTATACCTTCAGTAACGAGTGCTTTGCATTTCAATCTGCCCCTGTCATTAACCATATTGACAAAATCACCACTTTTGATTCTACGAGGCGTTGCATCCGATGGATGTATACTGATTTGCGGTTCTGGGTTCAATTCGAGTATAGAGGGGCTATAGCCTCCGAACTGCGAATGAGCATAATATCGAGTGTGTCCCTGCTGGAACATAAGAGGATATTTTTTAAAGAGCGGATTTAAAGGAGAAACTTCAAAAGGTTCTTTATATAGAGGGAGTTCTTCCCCAAACTCCTTCAGCCACTCTACATAAAATTCAATCCTCCCGGAATCAGTCAGGAATTTTTTATCTGCCCATCCAATATATGGGTCAGGAACATTTATACGGCACGCCCCCTGTTTCAGCTTTGCAAGCGTGATCCCTTTAAGCTCGGTTGCATTTGGATTATTGAGCAGAATTTCAAGCCACTCCTCAGTTGTTTTTTCAAAATATTTTCCAAAGCCGAGTCTCTTGGCTATCTCACCATACACCTCTATTTCCGGCTTTGCTTCATACATCGGCTCTATCACTTTTTGTTGAAGTTGCAAGTAGTAATGCACAGCAACCGCAATATCTGTTTTTTCAAACCATGAACATGCAGGAAGAACAATATCAGCATATTCAGCAGTGACAGTCATGAACTGATCCATCACAACAAAAAATTCATAATTAGGCAATATCTCATTTACAAACTTGTTTTTTGCTGGAGATTGATTGATCGGATTTTTTCCCGACACCCAGAGAAATTTTGTTTTCTTTGCTATATCAGGATTTCCTGTAAGGTGCAGTCCTGGCAAAACCTTCAGAGGCTTACCTGTAGGGCTGAGAAACTCCTTCATGTTAAACCGTGACAAGGCAGAACCGCCGATAGCTTGTGTCCCGCCGCCATGAAGAACTCCACCTCCAGAATTGCCAATGTTCCCGGTCAAAGCGCCAAGAGTGATTACCGCTCTCTGCGCATTATGTCCGTCCATGTACACATGAAATGACCTGCCTATTCTGATAAGGCTGGGCTTTGTTTTGCCGTACTCGATAGCAAGCTGTTCAATTTGTGCTGCAGGTATGTTTGTAATTTCAGATGCAACTTTTGGAGGATACTTGTCAGCAAGCTGTTTGAGCAGCGAAAAAGCTGTTTCAACACTAATTTTCGAGCCATTTTTAAGTATGACCTCTTTTTTAACGATTAATGCCTGATCCACATTTTCAGACGCATGCTCAAGCTTATCTCCTGATTGGTCAAATACCATGTAGTCATCGCCGCCTTTTTCATTTATGTCCTTGTCTCGCAGAAACATTCCGTTGTCACTTCTGACAAGAAATGGTCCGACAGTATACTTGGCGATAAAGTTCTTGTCATGCAGATTTTTATCAATAATCACATGCATCATCGAAAGAGCCAGTGCGCCGTCAGTTCCAGGCTTGATTGGAATCCACTTATTAGCTCTAGATGCAGTAGAAGTAAATCTGGGGTCAATTACAACTATTTTTGCGCCATTATCCATAGCATCATACATAAAATGCATATCCATCATTCTTGATTCAGAGGTATTTTCGCCCCAAAGTATAATAAGCTTTGAGTTTTTATAGTCAGAAGGTTCTGTATAGCCGAGAAGCGAGCCGCGAGGAGTTCCACCTTTCCAACTCAGCGTCATAAGGTTCCCTACAGCAAGATCGCCATGAAGCGAGATTGATGCTACTGCCTGAGCATCCAGAAGATTTGCAAGACGCCATCCTGATCTGCTGTTCAGAACTGTACTTGTGCCTCCTCCAACCGGCATGAACACGAGCGAATCACTCCCATGCTTTTCTTTTATCTCTGTGATTTTTGATGCGATAGTGTCTAGCGCTTCATCCCAAGTGATACGCTTCCATTTCCCACTACCCCTTTCCCCTACCCTTTTCATAGGATATTTAAGACGATCTTTATGGTATGTTCGCTCCAAATGAGTTAGTCCTTTAAGGCAGATTCTTTTATACTTGGGGTCAGGAAACTCAGCGGGCTCTATTTTCACAATCTTACCGTTTTTTACAAAAGCGTTCATCCCGCATACCTGCCCTGCGCATGAGGGTGAGCAGGCGGTTCTGATAATTTGATCGTAAGTTATTGATTTGGAGCGGGCTTCAGCATCAACACCGAATACCATCCTAAATAAATCAGGACAGAATGTTACAACAGTACCTATGGCCACCCCTGTTTTTATAAATTCTCGTCTTGTAATTTTTTTTCGTTTAGACATTATGAGTCTCCTCCTTGTTTAAATAGAGAATCTAATGCAACGAATATATTTGACGATTAACTTATTTTTCAATTACCTCCTTTAGCTTAAAGCCTCCTTTATGTCAAAGTTATAGTCCTGCTAGAATGAAAAGTCAAGGCGCAAAAAATTTCATATGACCTCAAGAAAAAGTAAAATAATTAACAAAATGCAATTTAATGCAAGATATAACCATAATTCATTTTGGATTTAATTTATTCAGATATGTTAAATTTTTATAAGCAAGCAGATTAGAATTTTATCGGGGGATAGTTTGGGAAAGAATATAGTTGAAAAGATTTTTGGATCACATCTGGTTTATGGAGATATCAAACCTGGAAGCCCTATTGGCCTTAAGGTTGATGAGGTCTATACTCAAGACGCAACAGGAACAATGACATGGCTTCAATTTGAGGCAATAGGACTCGATAAAATTAAGGTACCTCTTGCTGTGTCATACGTTGACCATAATATGCTTCAGTCAAATTATATGAATGCTGACGATCACCTGTTCCTTCAGACTGCTGCCGCGAAATATGGCGCTTATTTTTCACGGCCAGGCAATGGAATATCCCACCAGATAAATCTTGAAAGATTTGCAGCTCCAGGCAGGATTGCTCTTGGGACAGACAGCCATACACCGACAAACGGCGGCATGGGAATGATCGCAATAGGAGTCGGAGGTCTCGATGCTGCAACTGTAATGGCAGGCTCTCCTTTTGAGATTAATATGCCTGAGGTTGTGCTTGTAAAGCTTAACGGAAAACTCCCTAGGCCTTGGGTAATGGGAATGGATGTGATACTCGAGATATTAAGAAGGCTTACTGTCAAGGGCGGAGTTGGAAAGATAATCGAATACGGAGGAGAAGGCGTTAAGGACTTAAGCGTTACAGAACGAGCGACAATTACTAATATGGGCGCTGAACTTGGCGCAACAACATCCATATTCCCGAGCGACGAAAGAACAAAATATTTTCTGAAAGCGCAAAAAAGAGAACAAGAATGGGTAGAGCTTTCTGCTGACAAAGATGCAGAATATTCTAATATCATCGAACTGGATTTGAATTCGCTCGAGCCAATGATTGCAAAGCCTCACAGTCCTGATTCGGTTGTTCCTGTCAGAGAGCTTGCAGGCACAGAGGTAAATCAGATATGCATTGGCAGCTGCACAAATTCTTCGTATCAGACAATGAAGGCAGTTGCATCAATTCTAAGAAAGAATGTTGTTTCAGAAAAAGTTAATCTTCTGATCAATCCAGGATCAAAGCAGGTTTATGAGATGATGGCAAAAGAAGGGCTTACAGCCGAGATGATTGCTTCAGGCGCAAGAATGCTTGAATCTTCGTGCGGACCCTGCATTGGGATGGGAGGTTCGCCTGGAAGCGCACAGGTATCAGTAAGGTCTTACAATAGAAATTTCATGGGAAGAAGCGGGACAAAAGACGCACTGGTATATCTTGCAAATCCCTTGAGCTGCGCTGTGTTTGCGATAAGAGGCGTAATTACGGACCCGCGTTATTCCGAACTCAAGGTTGAAGAATTCAAAGAACCGTCAACGTATCCTGTTAACGACAACATGCTTATTCCTCCAAGAGAAGATTACAGATCAGTTAAGGTTATTAAAGGACCTAATATAAAAGAAGTGCTTGTAAAAAAACCTCTTGGTGAGGAGATAAAGGCAGAGGTACTGCTTAAACTAAAGGACAATATAACGACCGATGATATTATGCCTGCTGGTTCACAGCTTCTGCCTTTGAGGTCAAATATTCCTGCTATATCGGAATATGTTTTTCACGGCATTGATGCGACATTCAGTAAAAGGGCAAAATCAGCGAGTGAACACGGCGGAGGCATCGTAGTCGGCGGAGAAAATTACGGTCAGGGTTCATCGCGCGAACATGCTGCAATGGCTCCGATGTTTTTGGGTCTTCAGGCTGTTATTGCGAAATCATTTGCAAGAATACACAAGTCAAACCTGATAAATTTCGGGATCCTGCCTCTGCAATTCAAGAATCCGTCTGATTATGAAAAGATAGAAAAGGGCGACATGCTTGCAATAAGGAATATTATTAATTCTCTGAATTCTGAGCAGATATATAAGATCGAAAATCTGACAAAGAATTTTACTTTTGAGGTTCTGTCTGATTTTAATGACAGGCAAAAAAACATAATTATAAAAGGCGGGCTGCTGCCTTATACAAAGCAGCAATAGATTTTAATTCTGAATCAATGAATTGAGAATGTTGAGGCTTAAAATAAGCATTATGAAAAAAATAATCTTTGCAGTATCAGCTCTCGTATTTCTGGTTGCGTGTTCAACAGTCCCTATTACAGGCAGGCAGCAGCTGAAACTCATACCTTCCGATACAATCCTGACAATGAGCAATGACTCATACAAAGAGTTCCTGTTAAAAAATAAAGCAGTTTATAATACAGAAGAAGCATTAATGGTAAGCAAAGTAGGCAAAAAAATTGCAAACGCTGTAGAAAAATATCTTGCCCAGAACAACCTGTCTGATATCGTGAAAGATTACAAGTGGGAATTCAATCTAATCGAAGATAAAAGTGTGAACGCATGGGCTATGCCCGGAGGAAAAGTAGTTGTTTATACAGGGATACTTCCTGTTGTAAAAAATGAGACCGGCCTTGCTGTGGTGCTAGGGCATGAAATTTCGCATGTAATTGCAAATCACGGTGACGAAAGGATGAGCCAGATGCTCGTCGCAGAATTAGGAGGAGTGGCTCTTGATGTGGCTCTTTCAAAACAGTATGGAAAGACTAATCAGCTGTTCATGGCTGCATATGGCATCGGCGCTCAGATAGGAGTCCTTCTGCCTTACAGCAGACTGCAAGAGACAGAAGCAGACAGATTAGGATTAATATTTATGGCGCTCGCAGGGTATGACCCAAGAGCCGCAGTTGTTTTCTGGAAGGAGATGTCTGAAAAACACAAAGGGAAACAACCGCCGGCATTTTTGAGCACGCATCCTTCTGATGCAACAAGGATAAATGGTATTGAGACATTTATCCCAGAAGCGATGCATTACTATAAAAAATAATTATTAAATTCTTACAGCGTGTTTATTCTTAGAAATCCAATCAGAATAAGGTAAAATATTTATCTATGAATGATGCTCTGATGATGAAGAGGGTTTTGAGGCTTGCAGCTAAGGCAAGCGGAATGACAAGCCCTAATCCGATGGTTGGCGCTCTTCTTGTTAAAAACGAAAAGATTATTGCTGAGGATTTTCATAAAAAACCCGGAACTCCGCACGCTGAAGCGCTTGTAATCCAAAAAACAGGTGCAAAAGCAAAAGGCACTGCACTTTACGTCAATCTCGAACCATGCTGCCACACAGAAAAATTAACTCCGCCCTGTACAAAGGCAATAATTGAATCAGGGATAAAAAAAGTTATTTTAGGAATGAAAGATCCTAATCCCAAAGTTTTTGGCAGAGGGATTAAAGAGATGGAGAATGCAGGGATAAAGGTTGTCTCTGGTGTGCTGGAAAAAGAATGCGTAAAATTAAATGAAGCTTACATTAAATACATAACAAAAAAAATACCTTTTGTAACAATGAAAGTTGCAATGACTCTGGATGGAAAGATAGCAACTCCGGAAGGCGAGTCAAAATGGATTACAGGAGAAAAGGCAAGACAATATGTTCACAACCTGAGAAGCAGCACTGATGCAGTTATGACTGCGATCGGGACTATTAAGGCAGATGACCCGCAATTAACTTCAAGAATAAAAGGCAAGAAAGATCCTGTAAGAATCATAATTGACCCAAGACTCGATATTCCCATTGATTCTAAAATTCTTATTACCCCGCCTCAGACAATAATAGTTGCCAGTTCAAAGTTGCAGGATAAAGAGAAGAAAAATACTTTGCTTGGCAGGGGGGTCAGGATTATTGAATATGAGGAAAAGAATCTTGATCTTAAGTGGCTGATGAATATTCTTGGAGAGTTGGAGATCTCATCTGTAATGATTGAAGGAGGGTCTTCATTGAACAGCCATGCGCTTGAAGACGGTATTGTGGATAAAATCATGTTTTTTATAGCCCCGAAAATAATAGGCGGAAAAGAATCATTTACTGCTGTTGGAGGAAAGACTTTCAGAAAACTTTCAGAGGCATATCAGATAAAAGACATAAATCACAAAACTATTGGAGAGGATATTTTGATTGAGGGATATATTAACTGAAAGTTTTTAATTCCTTTGCTATAAAATCCAGAATAAGCCTTACACCTATTCCTGATGCGCCTTTTGCAAGATAAGGTTTTTCCTTGTCAATCCATGCTGTTGAGGCTATATCAAGATGCACCCATGGCGTATCTTGAGCAAATTCATACAAAAAATATGCTGCTGTTATCAGTGAACCGCTTCTGCCGCCGGTGTTTTTAATATCAGCTATATCACTTTTTAAATAGTCCTTATATTCATCGAACAGCGGCATTTCCCATGCTCGTTCATAAGTCCTCTCCGATGATTTTTTGATCTTATCAAGCAGTTCACGATTATTCCCCATCATTGCAATTGCCTCATTGCCGAATGTGATTGTACATGCTCCTGTTAATGTTGCAATGTCAATTATTGCGCTCGGGTTAAAATGCTTTGCATATGTTATTGCATCTGCAAGAACAAGACGGCCTTCAGCGTCGGTATTTATTATCTCTATGGTTTTCCCGTCCAGCGCTTTTACAATATCGCCGGGTTTTGTTGCAGATCCGCCCGGAAGATTCTCTGTTGCAGGCAATATGCCGACAATGTGTATAGGAAGTTCAGCTTCAGAAACTGCCTTGAATATTCCTAACACAGCAGCGCCGCCCGACATATCATCCTTCATTTTTTCCATGTTTTCAGAAGGCTTGAGTGATATGCCTCCGCTGTCAAAAGTTATTGATTTTCCTATGAGCACAAGGGGTTTTATTTTTGAGCTGGATTTTTTACCTCGATATTCAAGCAAGATAAATTTTGGAGGTTGATGAGAACCTTTGCTTACTGAAAGATAAGCTCCCATCCCCAGTTTCTCGGCTTCTATTCTCCCTAAAACTTTTACTGAAAGGTTCTTTTTTCTTAATGACAGAGCTGTTTTTGCAAGATGGGTCGGCGTCATGTCATTTGATGGTGTGTTAATCAAATCTCTTGCAAAATTCACTGCATCAACAGCTGTTTTTGCCCAGATAAGTTTTTCTTTAAGAAGTTGTGAGGGTTTTGCAAGAAGCGTAAGAATATCTATCCCATACTGTTTTTCTTTTTTTAAATATTTTCTGAATTTATATAAACTCAGAAGCGAGCCTTCGATAAAATCTGAAGAAGAGAGTTTTAATGATTCAATAAGGCTTGTTGAAAGACCTGTTTTTTTAATGCCTCTTTCAGCAAGATACGCAGCTGCCTTGCCGCCCGCCTGTCTCAATTTTTCAGGAGAAATATCAGTTTTTTTGCCAAGACCAATAAAGAGCAGTCTTTGAGGTTTGATATCTTTGGGTGAATGAATAAGCAGAACTTCATTATGTTTGCCGCTGAATTCTTCCGTAGAAATTTTTTTCAGGAAAGAATGAGTTTCAGGACTTATTTTACTGTAATAATCAAGTTCACCCTCTACTACAGGCAATATTAAAGCATTGCATGGGAATTGTCTTTCCTTTACGTTTTTTATTGTCAGATTCATAGCCATAAGTTTTCTTTCCAGATGCAAGTCTTGTGTATGGAAGAATTAATGTTGAATTATAACAGAGCATTTGCGGTATTTCAACTTGATTTAATATGTAGATATAGTAAGAATAATACTCGTGAATGATGAGCATAAGATAAATATGGCTGCAGAAAAAAGACCTGGAGATACCATTGAGGTTGTAACGCTGGATTATAAGGGAACTCCCAAAAGAACAGAATATTTTGATATTATCGAAAAACTCCTTCAAAGAAAAAACAAGAAACAAGCTTTTAAAACAATAAAAGATGCAATGATTGAACTTCCTGATGATCCATTTATAAAGTCTTATTATGGTTACCTGCTTACTTGTGTAGAGGGCAGATTTGCAGAGGGAATCAAATTGTGCAAGGATGCTGTAGACAGACTGGGCTTTGCGTTTACATCAGAAGAGAAACGATATCAGGTATTGCTTTGTCTTAATCTTGGCAGGGCATATCTTGCAGCAAGACAGAAGAAGCTTGCCATAGCAGCTTTCAGATTTGGTCTCAGAGTTGATAACACAAACAATGACCTTCTCTGGGAAATCAGAAAGCTTGGAAGCAGAAGAAAACCTGTGTTCCCGTTTTTAAAAAGAAGCAATTTGATAAATAAATACGCAGGCCGTATTGCTGCGAAATTTAGGCTAGAATAAAAATTTCTACGCTGTAAGTATCTTGTATATTTCTCTGTACCTGTCAGCCGCCTTGTTAACAATTTCATCGGGGAGTTCCGGCCCCGGATAAGTTTGATTCCAGTCAAGTGTGAGCAGATAATCTCTTACTATCTGTTTATCGAAACTGTCCTGCGGTTTTCCGGGCTGATAGTTTTTGATAGACCAGAATCTTGATGAATCGGGGGTTAAGAGTTCATCGATGATAATAAGTTTGTTTTTGTAAATGCCAAATTCCATTTTTGTGTCAGCAATGATGATCCCTTTTTTCTCAGCAATGTCTCTGACCTTGCTATAAACCTTAAAACTTACATTTCTCAAACTCTCTCCAAGCTCGGAGCCGACTATTCTTTTTACCTCTTCAAAACTTATGTTTATATCATGTCCTTCTTCTGCTTTTGTGCTTGGAGTAAAAATAGGCTCTTCCAACCTTGATGATTCAGAAAGTCCTTCAGGAAGTTTTATCCCACCGGCAGTTTTGCTTTTTTTATATTCTTTCCATCCTGAGCCTGAAAGATAACCCCTGACAATACATTCAACAGGCAGGGGCTCTGCTTTTCTGACAAGCATGCTTCTGCCTTCAAGAATGTTTTTATATTTTTGAAGAATCTTAGGATATTCTTTTACATCTGTTGCAACAATATGATTCTCGATAATATTCTTTATCTTATCAAACCAGAATATCGAAATTTGCGTAAGTATCCTTCCCTTATCAGGAATCCCGTTCGGCAAAACAACATCAAATGCAGATATCCTGTCAGTAGCTATAATCAGTAAATAATCATCAACTTCGTACACATCCCTGACCTTCCCGCGCCTTAGAAGTTTAAGATCATTCAGATTTGTTTCCAGCACTATATCTGCCATTCCTGTCCTCCTGTAATTTTCTTTGAATAAGCTTAATCAGTATCTCTCAATAACAAAAAGTAGTTGTTCTTCTTGTACAGAATCGTTGAGTTTTATGCATATCTCGATTATCTGGCCGTCAAATGGCGCGGTGATTACATTTTCCATCTTCATGGCTTCAAGATTTGCGATCTCTTCGCCTTTATGGACTATATCTCCGATTCGGAGAGTTCCTCTTTCAGTATTGCCTATTCTCCAGACATTTCCATTAATAGGAGCTCCGATATCATTAGCTGTTTTTGCGATCCGTATTTCTGTTTTCTTGGCTCTTGGAGTTTCTACTTTGTAGACACGGGTTCTGTTGTTAACACTCATAACAACATGAATGATGCCTTCGTTTTCAGAGCCTATAGAGACAAATTCTACTGAATAAGGTTTCCCCCATAATTCAAAATTTACTATGTCTCCGGGTTTTTTAAGTCCTTCTCTCCAGACATCTGTTGGAAGCGCCAATGGGGCTTCGCCGTATTTCTCTATAAATTCAATATACCCCAGCGTATCTTTAGGATGCATCAGGTAGAGTATAAGTTCTTCTTCTTCAGATTCCCTGCCCAAATATTCAGAAAGTTCTTCCCGAATTTTTTGAATGTCGTCAGGCTCCAGCGATTCAAGAGGGGAAAGTTCTTTGCGTTCGTTTATCTTTTCCCTCCATTTATCTCCAAATGTGCTTTTATACACCCAGTCTGCTGGCCACCCAATAGGGAGTTTCCCATAATTTCCAAGAAGAAGGTTTTTAAAATCTCCGGGCGCATTTCTAAAAAGCATAAAAAGTTCTTCCTGTTCTTCTTTGGTCATCTCTTCGATTTTCTGTTCTTTTTCTTCTATAAATTTTGTCAGAAGCTTGATTATATGTTTTACTCCGGCATCTCCTTTTTCTTTTGAATATCTGTTTATGATCCCGCTGCATGTGACCCATGTAATCTGTGAGCCGGGTGTAACATCAAAATATTTTACAATCCTGTTATATAAAGACATAATTTTTAAAATAGCAGGCATAAGATGAAGAAACTCGCCTTTTTCAGCCTGTTCGAATGAACTTGGAAATGCTCCGCCGGGCATTCTATGAAGAGTAACTGTATGATCATAGCCTTTAAAAGGCGACTCAGCCCATTCATATTGTCCGATCCATTCGCGTACTTTCTGAACAGCTTGTTCTGTCTCTTTTCTGTTTAGATGAACAGGAATTCCTGATTCTTCAAAAAAAGCCTGAACGCTGAGAATAGGAGGATGGCTGTAAAAACGGACAAGCGAATCTTCCTGAACATCGAATATTTTGGCTCCTGCTTTTGCAGCAGCTAAAAAAGCAGGTATTGCGAGACCATCAGTTATGTGCCTGTGATATTGTATGATTAAGTCCGGATATTTCTGTTTTATTGCATTGACAAGACTGCCTATTCTTGAGATATCTCCAACACCAGCCATATCCTTGATACAGAGGACTATCTCGTTTGTTCCTCCGCATAGATCTATGATGTCTTTAACAACCGAAAGGTAATAATCATTTGTTGTCCAATCAGCGGATGTAAATGATATTGCAGGCTCAAAGAGTTTCCCCCTTTTCATTACAACCTCTGCTACTGTGCGCATGTTTCTTACGTCATTAAGAAAAGAAAAACACCGCCATATGTCGATATCAATCTTTGATAAAACATATTCGATGACATTTTTAGGATATGGTCTGTATCCCCAGAGATTAGTCTCTCTTACTAATGTCTGCAAAAGCACATCAGGCATTGACTGCCTTAGAATATCAATTTCTTCAAAAGGGCTTTCTCTTCTGTTCATTATGCCTACATGCCATTTTGCTCCTCCATGGCATTCAGCGCTGAAAAGTCCCATCCTATTGTAGTATGGAGCTAATGTCTTGAGATCATATATGCGATGGCGGTTCTTGAAATCAGATTGTCCGGCATCACGCATACCAACAGATGTCAGGCATACACCTTTAAGAGAGCGTATGTTTTTAATTATTTCCCTTGGGGAATGCCCTGGTTTTGTAAAAATATAATCTTTCATGCTTACATCCATTTTTGAGTTCCCAGCGCTGATATTTCAGCGACATATCTTGCTATCTTGAGCACTTCGTCTTCACTGTTCTTTTCTGTAAACATGGATATCAATTCATCCATATGTTCTTCGATAAAGCGTGTGGAAAAATCTCCCTCTATGAAAGACGGATGTCTTATGATGCTCAACAAAAGCGGCGCAAGGGTTTTTACGCCTTCCACTCTCAGGTTTCTTCCGAGTGCACGGTCCATAACCCTGATCGCATCTTTTCTGTCAGCTCCTGCTGTCATAAGTAGCATGAACAGTGAATCATAATAAGGAGGGATGTCAGAGCCTTCATAAACGCCTGATGCTACTCTTACGTTAGGACCCATCGGGACCTGAAGTCTTGTTATCTTTCCAAAAGATGGGCTGAAATTTTTTGGATCCTCCGCATTAAGGCGGACTTCAAGAGCCCAGCGGTTTGGGTGAATGTCAGACTGATTGAAAGGCAGTTTTTTCCCCACTGCTGTATCAAACATTATTCCGACAATATCTAATCCTGTTATAAGTTCTGTTATTCCGTGTTCGACCTGGAGCCTTGTATTGACTTCCAGAAAATAAAATTTTCTTGCAGCCGAGTCAAAAATAAATTCAACTGTTCCTGCAGTTGAATAGCCTATTTCTTTCATGAGGCGGACTGCCTGACTGCAGATATCATAACGAAGATTATCGTCAAGTGTCGGAGACGGCGCTTCCTCTATAATTTTTTGATTGCGTCTCTGTATAGTGCATTCTCTTTCAAACAGATGCGCTACATTGCCATCATCATCAGCCACTACCTGGACTTCAATGTGCCTGCCGCGTTCAATGTATTTTTCTACTAATATGGTATCGTTTCCGAATGATTTTTTTGCTTCAGATTTTACCTGTGCAAAGGCCAGTTTAAGACTGTCTTCATTTTCGACCTTTACCATTCCTTTTCCGCCGCCGCCTGCCGATGCCTTTAGCATAATAGGGAAACTAACATTGCTGTTTTTCAGCCATTTTTTTATCTGGTCTATGCTTGTGACATTATCAATGCCGGGGATGGTTGGCAGATTAGCCTTGCCTGCAATTTTTTTTGATTCGATCTTGTCTCCCATTATTTTGAGAACCTCGGGCTTAGGCCCAATCCAGACCAGCCCCTCATCAATAACCATCTGTGCAAAGACAGGATTTTCTGCCAGAAATCCCCAGCCTGGATGTATTGCGTCTGACCTGCTATGAATAGCAGCTTTAATTATTTTTTCCATGTTCAGATAGGACTCTATTGGCGGAGCTTCTCCAATATGCACAGCAGTATCTGCCATGAATACATGGTGAGCCAGCCTGTCTGGCGCACTGTATACAGCAGTTGTAGATATTTTTCTGTCCCTGCATGTGTGCATAATTCTTACAGCAGGCACTCCGCGATTTGCAACTAAAACACTTTGGATTTTTTTGTTCATATCAGCCCTTTAATGACGGAATAAATTGAGCATATATTATACAAAAGGATTTCAAAAAAGGTAATTGGATGTTTTAATTAAATTTGTTTTTTAAAAAAGACAGATATTTATAAAAATATCTGTCTTTTTTATGTTTTGAAAAATATATATCTAAACGGATAATTAGTTCTGTTTCTCTTTTCCACCAAAGTAAGTGAATGCTATAAGCGCTGCAGAAACAGCAGCAACGCCTAAGCCGTAATTATAAGTTCCTTGCGGATCTCTCCATTCAACAAGATGTTTGAGAAATGTAACGGCCATGATGAGTATTATCACGCTGCTTAGTTTTACTTTTAGTTCTTGAAGATTGTTTATAGCAAGCCACTCTGGAAGGGCAAGCTTGCCTATGAAAAGCTCGTGCAAGGCGATAGCAAAGATAAAGAGAATTATTGCAATAAGAAAAATATCCATAACTTCTATAAAGCCTGCGAATGCATATGGATCTCTCCCATAGGTAACAATAAGATTAAAAGTCACAGCAATAGTTTTGTAAGCACCCCATAAAAAAGCAAATGCAGATGAAACAGTGGAAGCGATAATCGCAATCCATATAAGATACCTGCTTTTGTCCAGTAATTCGTCCATCACTTAACTCCTTTCAAATATTAATTTTGCAATGATAATTATAAAAATGTTGGTATTATTAATTCAAGCTGCATATTAGGCTTCCATCTTTTTGAAATATTTCATCGCTGTATTAATGCTGTCTTTGTTGCCTGTAAAAAATATGATGTCATTTTTGTTGAAACTGAATTCAGGATTAGGATTAGTAAATACCTCATCTGATCGTCTTATTGCAATGATAGTAATGCCTGTTTTTCTTCTTATCTGAAGACTGCCGATGCTCTTGTGTATCATATCGGAATTTTCTGGAATCCTGTAGCTGTCAAATGGAAGTTCTGATAGCCAATCATATTTTTCAAACAATTTATCGCTGAATCCTATATTTCGCAGGACATTATAGCTGTTGCTCCTTATTTGCTCTATCATGTCTTGGATTACGCTGTATGGGAATTTATAATGATTCAAAACTCGTGCGAACAACTCGATGGAGGTTTCAAATTCTTCTGGTATTACTTCATCAGCTCCAAGTCTCCTTAAGTCTTCAACCTCTGCAAGATACTTGGTTCTGACGACGATATGAATCTTGGGATTTTCTTTTTTTGAGATTGAAACTATTCTTCTTGTTGAAGCTGGATCTGAAATAGCGATAACAAGCACTCGTGCTTTTTCTATGCCCAGCTTGCGGAGAATATCTTTGCTTGTGCCGTCCCCGTAATATATTGGTTCTCCTTTTTTCTTCATTTCTCTCACAGTATCGTTGTTCATTTCAAGTACAACATAAGGCAGAGAGGCTTCTTTTAATACCTTTGCAAGATTTTTCCCGTTTAGGCCAAAACCAATTACTATTACATGGCCTTGTCTCTTCCCGGGAATAGATTCACTGTCTTGATATTTTTTGCGCATACTGATTTTTCTGACCAGATGGCTTGCTGTTACCCATGCAGAAACTGAGGGCGAAACTCTCAGAATAAAAGGCGTTAATGCCATTGTTAAAACTGATGAAGCAAGAAACATCTGATATATGCCATCTGATAATAACCCCGCTGATTTTCCTGCAATTGCAAGAACAAAAGAAAACTCGCCAATCTGCGCTAACCCTAATCCTGAATTGATAGCCACTCTAAGAGAACTGCCAATAATTAGCGCTGAAGAAAATCCTGTAATAATTTTAATAAATAATATTATTCCGACTGCAGTTAATACATTCAAATAATTCGAAGAGATAAAATTCAGATTTATAAGCATTCCGATTGATACAAAAAACAGTCCTATAAAGCTGTCAGCAAAGGGCAAAATGTCTGAAGTTGCCTGATCAGCATAATCTGATTCAGCTATTATGAGTCCTGCCAGAAAAGCTCCGAGGGCAAGCGAGAGGCCAAATCTTGAAGTGAGAAACGCTACCCCTAAGCATAAAAGGATGATTGTTATCATGAACAGTTCGCGGATTTTTGTATGCACTACTTGATGGAGAATTTTTGGAACAATCCATCTTGCGCTTAATATAACTGCGGTAAGTATTAAAAGTGCTTTCCCAGTCTTAAATCCTATCTCAATTAAATTCATGCCACTTCCAGAAAGCACTGGAATGAGGAGCATAAGCAAAACTACGCACAGATCCTGAAAAATCAAAATTCCTACCATCGTTCTGCCATGAGGAGAGTCTATTTCACCTTTTTCCGAAAGTATTTTAAGTACGATTGCGGTACTGCTTAAGGCAACAAGAAAACCAAAGAAGATTGCTTGGTTAAGATTTTTATTGAATATGTATGCGATTACAGCAGACAATGAAATTGTCAATGATACCTGTGCTATCCCACCGCCTATAACAGCTTTTTTTATTCGAGCAAGTCGAGCCAAAGAAAATTCTATTCCGATTGTAAAAAGAAGTAATATAACTCCTATCTCTGCAAGCATTTCAACATAGTGTGAATCTCTAATCAATCCTATGCCGTGGGGACCTATTATGGCGCCTGCTATAAGAAAACCTACGATGGAAGGAACCTTGAATCTATGCAACAACAGGACTACGAACGCTGAAGCAGCAAAAATAATAACCAGCGATTTTAAAAACTCAAATTCCATTAATTTTATAGTAGCATAAAATATGTTTTATTTTATTGCGGTGTTTACTGCTCTATTCAATTATAAAAAATGTCCGAATTGCAGGAAAATCAAGCATTTTAAATCTGTCCAAAAAAATGAAACTTTTATCTGCAAAAAATCCGGGTATAAGTTCATCTTGCATCAGCTTTAATAAGCTTTACTGCCCTGTGTCTTGGCCATGCTTCATATACACTATCCTGTGCGGGAAGGGTATCTCTATCCCCTCTTTTTTAAATCTTTTAAATATTCTTTTTCTCAGTTCATGTTGTGCAGACTGTTGATCGGCAAATTCTCTGACAGAAACTGTGAGTGTGAAATCCAGTGAACTTTCTCCAAAGCCCGGGATTAACCTGACAAAAGGCTGAGGATTGTCCAATATAATCTGTGTTTCAAAAACAGCCTCATTTGTTTCTTCGAGAATAATTTTCTCTACTTTATCTATATCTGAGCTGTAACTTACAGGTATGACGATCGATAAAGCTGATCTTTTTTCAGGAAGGTGATAATTTGTGACTATACTTTGTGAAAGTTTATTGTTGGGGATAACAATCATATTATTTTGTATCATCCTTATCCTTGTTGTACGCCAAGTGATATCTTCAACATATCCTTCTTGTCCGTTGTCAAGTTTTATAAAATCCCCGATTCGTATTGATTTTTCAACCAGTATATGTATCCCGGCAAAAAGATTTGCAAGAGTATCTTGAAGAGCAAGCGCAACTGCAAGACCTCCGACCCCAAGAGCAGTAATGATGGGAGTTATGGATATTCCAAGAAAACTCAGGATTATCAGTATCCCGATTGCGATAATTGTTCCCTTGAGAATGCCGTATGCAAGTCCTGTTGTCGGAACAGGAAGATTTGATTTTTGTATATAGTTTCTGAAGAGTTTACCCGCAAGATTGGCAGATATTATTGTGACTGCAAATATGATAATTATGTAAATTATTTTGGTTATCTGAGACATATATTTTTGAGACAGATCTGATGATGTTATTCCGATATAAATTCCTATAGCAAAGACAATGTAAATAGTCGGTATTTTGAATGATTCAATCATCAAATTGTCGAGTTTGGTTTCTGTTTTTTCAGCCCATTTATGAAAAAATCCAAACCCTAGTTTTCTAAGGACAAGAAGAACAGTTATAGAGATTGTACAGACAAGAACTGGAGTTAACATTTTTTTAATATCTTCGTACATTTATTCCTCCGAAGTTTTTTATTATTGGCGGAGGGGGAGGGATTTGAACCCTCGGTGAAGTTGCCCCCACAACGATTTTCGAGACCGTCCCATTCAGCCACTCTGGCACCCCTCCAAAGAAAAAGCTAAATTCTAAAGACTAAGAATTATTTAGTTTAAATAAAGAAGCTAAATAAATGAATATCATGTTCGATGAAAAATATTCTAAATACCGGGGTGAATCACCGCCTTTCTTTAAAAAAATTTTTCAACATTTCTGCGCATTCTTTTTCAAGAACACCTGAGGCAATTTCAACCTGATGATTGAGCCTGTTATCTGAAAGAATCTGATAGAGACTGTTGACTGCTCCGCCTTTTTCATCCCTGCATCCATAAACAAGCCTTGCGATTCTTGCATTCAGCATTGTGCCGGCGCACATAATGCATGGTTCTTTTGTCACATATAGAGTTGCATTGCTCAGGCGCCAGCTGTCGCTTTTTTCACTGCCAGCTCTTAATGCCAGTAATTCAGCATGGGCAGACGGGTCTTTAGAAGTCTCACGGAGGTTATGATTTTTCGATACTATTGAGCCTTTACTAACAAGAACAGCTCCAACCGGAACTTCTCCTTTTAAAAAGGCGAGAGAGGCTTCTTCTAAAGCCAGTCTCATAAAAAATTCGTCGGTTTTTATATCCACTGGATTATATGGCGCGCCCTGAGGGATTCGAACCCCCGACCTGCGGATTCGTAGTCCGACGCTCTATCCAGCTGAGCTAAGGGCGCGATATCCGTAATTATTTTATTACAGCTTCTTTTAAGCTGAAGTTGTAAACAGGATGATCAAATGGATGTATTGACTGTAGTTCTTTTCTTCCCCACAACCATCCCCACTGTTTTTCCGATGTTGGGAATATCTGGTTTTTCCCGTCAAATATCCTTACTGCAACTGCAGGATTAATTAGTTTATTAGAAGTAGAAGTAATTGCATCTACATCCATCATAAAATGCGGGAGAAATTCTCCAACAATTATTTTCAGGTTGGAATCCGGAACTGTAAAATCACTGTTTAAATTAATCTCGTATTCCTGAGTTTTTTTTGTTGATTTGTTTTCAACAATAATCTTTACAGCCTTCCATTTTCCTTTTACATCAGCAGGAACTACTATCTTTAATTCATTTTTCTGAATCGGCTCAGTGTTTGCAGGCTTCAATTGATCTGAGTTCTTAGCATCTGAAAATTGTTGTGCGGTTGCTGCAACTGGCACTGGCTGGTTTTCTTGTTTCTTGCACGCAACGAGTGCCGTAAGAAACAAGCTGAGCGCTAGCGCTAAAATTTTCTTATTTTTCTCTGTCATTTTATACACCATCCTATTTTATGGCGGAGAGGCAGGGATTCGAACCCTGGGTGAAGTTTTACCTCCACAACCGCTTAGCAGGCGGCTGCCTTCGACCTACTCGGCCACCTCTCCTCTAGAGTCAAAGACTCAAAAGCGAATGATATTCTAACAGCCTGAAAAACTATTTGTAAAGTTACCAGCTTTCGAAGTCTTTTTTCTGAGACTTTACTTTGCCTGTGGAGGGATCATAAACGAAAGGAATTCCGAATGGGTCTAGTATGTTTTTATTCTGATCAATAATGTGAGGCTCCAGGTATTTTGACCTGATCATTGTATCTTTAGCAGGTACGACAAAATTCTCTGTCAAAAGTTCCTGAAGACTTTTTGGGTATCTTCCCTTTGTAATTTTGAAAAGAAGTATTGACTGTCTGATATTGGTTAGTTCTGTTTTTAACGCAGTTTGTTTTGCTTCCCATGCTAAATCTTCATAATAGCCCATAACTGTTACTATCAAGACGCTTATTGCTATCAGGACTATTAAGGTTTCTACGATGCTTGAGCCCTTTTTGTTTTTCAGTAAAGTCATTTAATCCCTTTTTTGCTCCTATAATCCTCGATAGCTTTTTTTAAAGCATCGGCGCCTAGATTTGAACAGTGCATTTTCTGAGGAGGAAGTCCTTCCAATTCTTTTGCAACCTGTTCCTTTGTAATAGAAAGAGCTTCATCAAGCGTTTTGCCTTTTACCATCTCTGTTATCATACTGCTTACTGCAATTGCAGCTCCGCAGCCGAATGTCTTGAACTTTACATCCACAAGCCTGTCATTTTCCACTTTTATGAATATCTGCATTACATCGCCGCATGTCGGATTTCCTTCAGTGCCGACTCCGTCGGCATCCGGAATCTCTCCGACATTTCTTGGATTTGTAAAATGATCCATTACTTTTTGACTATACATTCTCCACCTTCTCCTTCAATCCCCCATTTTTTATTATAGGGAGAAATATCTCTTAATCTTTTTATTATCTGAGGAAACTCAGCAATCAGGTAATCGATTTCTTCTTCCTTGTTGTCTTTGCCTATGGTAAATATTATTGAACCCTGTGCAATACTTGACGATATGCCCATTGCAAGCAGGACAGGCGATGACTTTAATGCCTTTGAAGAACATGCTGAACCGCTTGCAGCATAAATTCCTTTTGCGCCAAGCAATAATAGCATTGCCTCACCCTCTATAAATTCTATGCAAAAACTTGCATGCCCATGCAGTCTTTTGTCAGGATGTCCTGTGAAAATAACATTGTCAATGCTCATGATTCCTTTAAAGAGTTTTTTTGCTAATTTTTTCATGTGATCTGTTCTCGCTGACATTTCTTTTTTTGCAAGTTCAGCCGCCATGCCCATGCCCACAATTGCAGGAACATTTTCTGTGCCTGCTCTTTTGCCGTTCTCCTGCACGCCTCCGTAAATTAAAGGGACTATTCTTGTGCCTTCTCTCACATATAAAGCGCCAGCGCCTTTTGGTCCATAGAACTGATGCGCTGACATGCTTAAAAGATCAATGCCAAGCTCATTAACATCAATAGGCAGATTCCCGGCTGCTGCAACTGCATCAGTATGGAATGTAATGCTGTTTTGTTTTGCGATAGCAGCGATCTCTTTAATAGGCTCAATTGTTCCCACTTCGCTGCTTGCATATATCAATGAGATGAGTTTTGTCTCTTTGGTGATAGATTCCTTTACATTATCCGGGTCCACCATTCCATATTTGTCCACAGGAAGATATGTGACTGTAAATCCCATTTTCTCGAGAAATCTTGCTGGGTTTATTATCGAATTATGTTCGATCCTTGAGACTATAATGTGTTTGCCTTCATTCTGTCTTGCATGGGCGATTCCTCTCAATGCAAAGTTATTTGCCTCTGCTCCGCTGGATGTGAAGACTATTTCTTGTGGTTTAGAATTTATTAATCCAGCTGTCTGTGACCGCGCATTTTCCACTGCTTCCTTTGCCTTTATCCCAAGCTCATAAAAACTCATGGGATTGCCGAAATTCTCCTTGAGATAAGGAAGCATTGCATCAAATACTCTGCTGTCAAGAGGATTAGTAGCAATATTATCAAGATAAATTTGTGTCATAATTAACCTGTTTTCTCTCTGGCATAAATTTGCAATAATCTTTTGTTAAACTATAAAACAGATTCATTAAATCTATCAAGTGTTCAAAGAAAATACAAAACACTCACGGCTTGCAGTTGATTGTTAAAAAATATCTGCTTACCAACTGTTTTTGTGAATTCTTTCATTTTTAAATCTATTTTCTGCAGGTCTTTTTTCAGCAGGGTATCCTATGGATATTAGGGAGAAAGGGATAATGTTCTCTGGAACATTAAGGAGTTTTCTTATATTTGCAACACGGTCTTGTCGTGGATATATCCCCAGCCATACAGCGCCCAGCCCTTTGGCATGTGCAGCAAGAAGAAAATTTTCTGTTGCTGCCGAACAGTCTATCATCCAATAGTCTTTGTGTGTCTCAAGTGAAGGGTCTCCGCAGACGAGTACAGCTGCTGGAGACTTCTTAAGCATTAATGAATGAGGATGAAATTCAGGTATGCTGTCAAGAGTTTTTCTATCATCAATAACAATGAAATGCCATGGCTGCTGGTTCCCGGCTGAAGGCGCGCTCATGGCAGCTCTGATAAGTTCTGTTATCAGTTCTTTTGGAACAGGCTGCGCTGTATATTTTCTAATGCTCCTTCTGGTCAAAATCGCATCTATCGCGTCCATATTGCCTCCATAATATTTTATATAGGTATTTTATCTGGAATTGGCAATAAAGGATAATATTATTTTTTGTTTGTCTTCAGCTTACAAGGTAAAAATTGTGTGTGATACCCTGCAATTTTTGTATTGTCGAAATGCATATGTTGAGTTATACTCAAAAGTTAATAAAATCTTCAAAAATGGAGCAGCGATATGTCTTTTTGGGGTGAACTTTTTGTCAGTGAGATTTTAGGCAAGCCTGTGCTTGATCCAAAGGGCGAGGAATTGGGAAAGGTAAAGGAGCTGATAGTTGTAAAAGGGGATCCTTTGCCAAAGATCTCACGTTTGATAATAGAAAGAAAAAGAAAGTCTTTTTATCTTCCTTGGACTGATCTTAATATATTCAACAAAAGAATAATCTCAGCAAATGTTTATCTCGAAAACCTTAGAAAATATCAGTTCAATGAAGAAGATCTTCTTTTAGTCAGAGATGTTTTTGACAAGCAGATTGTTGATGTTAATGGTGCAAAGGTTGTAAGGGTAAATGATGTTAAGCTTGAAGGTCTTAACACAGAGGCAGTGCTTGTAGCTGTTGATGTTGGTATGAGAGGAATAATGAGAAGGCTTGGAGTTGAGAGGGGCGGTGAAGATTTTTTAAGATTATTCAAAGCTCAGCTTCCATACAATATGATAAGCTGGAATTATCTTCAGCCGCTGGAACCCAGGCTTACTGCAATATCTCTTACAATACCAAGACAGATGGTTACAGAGCTTCATCCTGCAGACCTTGCAGCTATAATCAGTCAGGTTTCTCATAAAGAAGGAACAACATTTCTTCAAGATCTTGATGCAGAGACCGCTGCCGATGCAATTTCAGAGCTTGAACCTGAAACACAAACTGCAATTATTACTGATCTAGATACAGAAAAAGCTTCGGACATTATCGAGATGATGGCGCCTGACGAGGCTGCGGATGTTCTTAGCGATCTCCCTGTTGAAAAGGCGCAAAAAATTCTTGGAAGCCTTGAAAAAGAAGATGCAGAAGATATAAAGGAACTACTTGGGCATGAAGAGGATACAGCAGGCGGTATTATGACTAATGAGTTTATTGCTTACAGACCTGAGACAACAGTCGGCGAGACTATTGAAAGATTCAGACAAGATGCCGAGGAAGTAGAGACTGTTTATTACATATATGTCACAGATGCTGAAGAAAAGCTAAAAGGGGTCGTATCTTTGAGGGAGATTCTGCTTTCTTCTCCTGAGACAAAACTTGTGGATATAATGGAGGAAAAAACCAAAACAGTAACGCCTGATGCTGACGAAATGAAAGTTGCAGGAATCATATCAAAGTACAATCTTGTTGCATTGCCTGTTGTTGATGCTGATGGTTGTATGCTTGGGATTGTAACGATAGATGACATAATTGACAGGATTCTTCCGTCGGCGGCAAAGAAAACCAGGAGAAAGGTTTGAAGTTCTATAAAAAAATAACCCTTTTCCTTGCTGTAATGGGTCCTGGAATAATAACCGCAAATATTGATAATGATGCCAGTGGTATAACGACTTATTCTGTTGCAGGGGCAAGATTCGGTTATGCCCTTCTATGGACTCTTGTCCCAACCACAGTAGCTCTTGTTGTCATTCAGGAGATGGTAGCGCGCATGGGTGTTGTGACAGGCAAGGGACTTTCCGATCTAATACGAGAGAAGTTCGGCGTAAGGGCAGCATTTTTCATGATGCTGGGTTTGTTGATAGCGAACTTTGGAAATACGGTTGCAAATCTTGCTGGATGGGCAGCAAGTATGGAAACGCTTGGGATAAGCAAATATATCATGGTTCCAATAGGAGCCGGACTTATCTGGATGCTGGTCATAAAAGGTAGTTACTGGTTTGTTGAAAGAATACTCTTGTTTGCGTGCCTTTTATATTTTGGATACGTTGTCTCTGGTCTTATGGCAAAACCAGAATGGCTTCCTGTTCTTAAGAGCACTTTTGTGCCTGAAATTCAATACAGTTCAGAATACATAATGCTTAGCATTGCAATAATTGGCACGACCATAACGCCATGGATGCAATTTTATCTGCAGTCTTCGATAGCAGAAAAAGGGATAAAAAAAGAACAATACAAGGCATCAAGGCTCGATGTAATAATAGGCTGCTCAATCACAGACATAGTAAGTTTTTTCATAATAGTAACATGCGCTACCGTGTTGTTTCCTCATGGTATCAGAATAAATGAGGCATCAGAGGCAGCTCTGGCTCTAAAGCCTTTTGCCGGAGATTATGCTTATATTCTGTTTGCAGTGAGTCTTGCAAACGCGGCGCTTCTTGGCGCAATCATAGTGCCTCTTGCAACAGCCTATTATATATGCGAGGCAATGGGATGGGAGGCAGGCGTAAACAAAACCTTTGAAGAGGCGCCTCAGTTCATGTGGATATACACGCTTACTATAGCTCTGGCGTCAATTATAATTTTAATACCGGGAGCTCCGCTTGTTTTTTTAATGGTGCTGTCTGCTGTTATTAACGGACTCTTGCTCCCATTTGTTCTGGTTTATGCACTTATGCTTGTTAATGACAAAAAACTGATGGGTGAATACATAAATCCCAAAAGCTACAATTACATCTGCCTGGCGACAATAATCGTAATAATCTGTCTTACAATATTTTTCATTGCATCAAATTTTATTCCTGAAGGAATAAAGGCATTATGGTAAAAGCCATTGAATGGAGAGACGGCAAGGTAATATTGCTCGACCAGAGCAGACTCCCCATAGAAGTAAAATTTATAGAGTGTAACAACTATCAGCTTATTGTAGAGGCAATAAAAAAACTCTGGATTAGGGGAGCGCCTGCTATCGGGATTGCTGCAGCCATGGGGATCGCTCTTGGAGCACAGGATTTAACAGCAAAAAAATTTAAAGAGTTTTTTGAAGGCATTAATAAAATATGCGACTTTCTCCTTTTGACCAGACCCACGGCAGTAAACATAAAGTGGGCTATAGAAAGAATTAAAAAAATGCTTCGTGAAAACAAACACGAATCCGTAAACAGGCTTAAAGAGCTTTTGATTTCAGAGGCTCTCAAGATACATGAAGAAGACATTGAGGTTAATAAAGCAATAGGACGATATGGAGCAAAATTCATAAAAGACGGGGATACAATTCTCACACATTGCAATGCAGGGTGTCTTGCAACAGGCGGATACGGCACAGCAACATCAGCTATTTATACTGCTATTGAACAGGGCAAAAAGATTCAGGTTATTGCTGATGAGACAAGGCCTGTGCTGCAAGGCGCAAGGCTTACTGCATGGGAATTCATGCAGGCGGGCGTGCCTGTGACTCTTATAACAGACAATACTGCCGGCGCTCTTATAAAAAAGGGAGAAATAAATCTTGCTATAGTTGGAACAGACAGAACTGTAAGAAACGGTGATGTTGCAAACAAGATTGGGACATACACTGTTGCAGTGCTTTGCAAAGAAAACAAGATACCATTTTATGTTGCAGCGCCACTGAGCAGTATTGATTTCAAGATGCCAAATGGCAGTATGATTCCTATAGAAGAACGCGATACTGAAGAAGTTACGCACATATTCGGAAAGTGCCAGATAGCGCCAGACAATATAATGGTAAGGAATCTCGCTTTTGATGTTACTCCTGCTAAATATATAACAGCGATTGTCACTGAGAAGGGAGCATTCAGGCCCAAGGATTTAAGGAAAATTGCGAAAAAAAATGCTAATCTTGAGGAGATACGCATCTAATTAATTATATGGTTTATCATAAGACAGTGGACATAAAACAAGTTTTTGATGAATATGACAGCGAGCTTCGCCTTGTAAATGACAGATTAATGGAATTGTTCGAGAGCAGTGTTCCGTTAATTCCGCTTGTGGGAAAATATCTCCTTGACAGCGGAGGCAAGAAATTGAGACCTCTCTTTCTTCTGTCCAGTGCAAGAATTTCAGGATATAAGGGCGATGAACACTTGAGGCTTGCGGCTATTGTAGAACTTATACACATGTCATCGCTTCTGCATGATGATGTTGTGGATGGAGCGCAGATACGAAGGGGAAAGTCTGCTGCAAATTCAATATGGGGCAATCAGATTGTTATTCTTGTAGGGGATTTTTTGTATTCTAATGCGCTTAAATCTGCTGTTTCATTCAAGAATCAAGAGATAATGGAGTCTTTGTCAGGCGCTACAACAGCTATGACAGAAGGTGAGATATTACAGCTTCAGAAAACAGCAGACATAGATATAACAGAAGAAGAATATCTCAGAATAATATCTGCAAAGACAGGTGAGCTTATATCAGCATCATGCAGAATCGGCGCTATACTTGGCGCTAGAACAAACGCTGAAAAAAAAGCCTTGGCTGGATTTGGTCTTAAGGCAGGCGCTGCATTTCAGATGGCAGATGATATACTTGATTATATGGCTGATGAAAATGAACTCGGCAAAAAACTCGGTAAAGACTTTGAAGAGAGCAAGATAACATTGCCTCTTATTTATTTATTCGAGAGCGCTGACGAAAACGAGAGAAAAGAGATAAAAGCTGTGATTGATGTTTTTTCGGAAAGCAGTCTTAATAAAGTATTAACACTTTTTAAAAAATATAATGTTCTTGATAAATCTCTGCAAAGGGCGCGAGAGATGATTGAGGAGGCAAAAGCAGAGTTGTCTGTGTTCCCTGATTCAAAGGAAAAGGAATACATGTTTAGTCTTGCTGATTATGCCGTATTAAGGGAGAAATAAATGCATTCTCTTGTTAAGCTGGCGAAGGAAGCTATAGAGGCTTATATCAAAGAAGGACGCGCTATATCCCCGCCGTCAGAACTAACCCTGGAAATGAAAGAACAGGCCGGAGTTTTTGTCTGCATTAAAAAACATGGAGAATTAAGGGGATGCATAGGAACATTTATTCCATCCTGCCAAAATGTGGCGTTAGAGATTATAAAAAATGCTATCTGTGCGGCAACACAAGATCCAAGATTCAATAGTGTTAAGAAAGATGAACTGGATGAACTTACATATTCTATTGATGTGCTTACACCGCCTGAAGAAGTAATAGATGTAAATAAATTGGATACTAAGAAATACGGAGTTATAATATCAAAAGGCTACAAAAAGGGCTTGCTGCTTCCTGATCTTGAGGGTGTTGATACTGTTGATGAGCAGCTGAGAATTGCAAAAATTAAGGGAGGAATCTCTCCCGATGATAAAGATATAAAGATTTTCAGGTTTGAAGTAAGGAGACATAACTGAAAGGTGGATAAATGGCTCAGACACTAAAATACAACCTAAGAAATTTAAGCCTTCAAAAAATACTATTTAAGCTGAATCATGAAAGATTAACAGGAACTCTTGCAGTAACAACTCCTAATTTTACAAAGAAAGTTTACCTTGTTAAAGGAGATGCAATATTTGCCGGATCAACATATGAAGATGACAGACTGGGCGAGATGCTCCTTAAGGCAGGCAAGATTACTGTTGACCAGTATGAAGAATCTGTAAAAATTTTAAAGCAGACAAAGAAGCGTCAGGGAGCTATCCTTGTTGAACTCGGTTATCTTACGGCGAAAGATCTTTTCTGGGGAGTTAAGTATCAGGTTAAAGAGATTATACACAGTCTTTTCCTTCTTGAAGAGGGAGAATGCGAATTTATTGAAGGAGAGGTTCCAAAAGACGAGGTAATTACCTTGCAGATGAGTATGGGCAAGCTGATATATGAAGGAGTGAAGCGTATAAATAACTGGGGAATGCTGAAAGCACATATGCCTGATGCCGACTCTGTTTTAAGGCTTACAAAAGACCCAAGGAATCTTTTTCAGGATGTGGACTTAAGTCCTGAT
Organism: Nitrospiraceae bacterium; assembly: GCA_021373015.1. Lineage (NCBI taxonomy): Bacteria > Pseudomonadati > Nitrospirota > Nitrospiria > Nitrospirales > Nitrospiraceae > Nitrospiraceae bacterium. The sequence goes on along the minus strand of JAJFTJ010000006.1, from coordinate 70,175 downwards.
GACAAAAAAATGCTTCCTCAAGTAGACGGCATAAAAACCATAAAGGAACTTATTGACGGATCATTTATGGGATCTTTTGAGGCAATGAAAACACTTTATATCCTCTGGTCATTAGGAATTCTTGAAAAGAAAGAAACTGTACAGGCAGATGTTAAAGATACAGGCGAAACAATATCACTTGACGATATATTGCAGCCTTTTGCAGAGGAAGAAGATAAATTCGTAAAAAAGGTTAGGGAGATTTATCCCAATCTCAACAGACTTGGACCTGATAAGCTGCTTGAGGTTAATGGAAAATCAGACGCTGATACAATTAAGAAGAATTATTACAGACTTTCTAGAGAATTCCATCCTGACAGATGTTTTTATGCGCATGATACTACATTAAAAGACAAGCTTACAGCGATATTCGATGCCCTGTCTAACGCATATGAAGAATTAAAAGACGAGACAAAAAGAAAACAATATTTTGATTCTCATCCTGCACCTTTAGGCACGTCAGATTTGGAAGAGAATTCAACCGGCGCATCAGACGGAGAAAAGAAATTCATGCTCGGCACAGAAAAATTAAAAGAGGATGATTACGAAACCGCAGTAGAATTATTTAACGAGGCGGTAAAAATGAATCCGAAAGTAGCGCAATACTGGAGCTATCTTTCTTTAGCGCTTTCAAAAATTCCAAACAGACTCAAAGAAGCAGAAGATGCGCTGCTTGAGACAATAAAGCTCGAACCTATGATTGGAGAGCATTATGCAAATCTAGGATTGCTTTATGCTAAAGAAGGGTTGAACAAGAGAGCAATTACTCAATTCGAGAAGGCTTTAAAATTCGAAGCAGGAAATGTTAAAGCGCTAAAGTGGTTAAAAAAAATAAAAGGGCAGTAAATTTTATTTTGTTTTTCTAAGAAAAGTTCCGCTTTTACCGCCGCTTTTTTCTATCAACATTATTTCAGAGATTGTCATTTCCTTGTCAACTGCCTTGCACATGTCATAGATTGTCAGGGCTGCAACTGAAACTGCTGTAAGCGCTTCCATCTCAACTCCTGTCTGTCCTGTTATCTTTACCCTTGATTCAATCTCTATCCTGTTTTTTTTGTTGTCAGGCTTGAAGTCAATGTCGACTGAAGTAATATTTAGTGGATGACAAAGGGGAATAAGTTTATCCGTATTTTTTGCAGACATGATCCCGGCTATCTTTGCAACATTAAATACATCACCTTTAGCAACCTTGCCTTTCATGATGAGATTGAGAGTCGTTTTTTTCATATAAACAGAACCTCTGGCAACAGCTTCCCTTGAGGTTAAAGGTTTGGCGCTCACATCCACCATTTTTGGTCTGCCATGTTTGTCCAGATGAGTTAGTTTCCCCATGGTTTTTAATATATCATGTTGATTGTTTTATAAGCAATGATCCCGTGAGGAATTCGTTTTTGTATCCAGCAAACTGGAAAATCTTTTCCAAAATGTTAAAATACTTTTGATGAATGTTGCTGTTGATGAAGATAAATGCATCGGCTGCGGAAGATGCCAGGAGATATGTCCGGCAGTTTTCCATGTTGATGAAACAATAGGCAAGTCTAAGGTTATTGATCCTGACGGCTGTGACTATGCCGGATGCTGCGAAGCAGCAGAAGAAAACTGCCCTGTCAGTGCAATTTCATTGCAAGAATAAATTTTTTTCAGATCAGTCCGTAATCCTTCAATGCTTTTTTGAGCTTATCTTTATTCGCCTCCGACATCTCGCAGAGCGGAAGCCTGAATTCTTCTTTGATCTTTCCCATCAATGCAAGCGCTGTTTTTGCAGGAATTGGATTTGTTTCGATAAACATAACTGTATTAATGGGCTCTAATTTGTAGTGAAGTTTTCTGGCTTTCTCAATATTTCCCTGCTGCCATGCTGCGCACATGTCAGATACATCTTTTGGAGCAACATTAGCTGAAACAGATATTACCCCTGTTCCGCCGAGCGCAAGAAGTGTGAGCGTTGTAAAATCGTCGCCGGAAATCACTGCGATTTTGCCGCCGCATAATCTTATTACTTCGCTGACCTGTTTCATATCGCCGGTAGCTTCTTTAATAGCCACAATGTTTTTTATTTCTGCGAGCCTTGCTACTGTTGGAGGAAGAATATTAACAGAGGTTCTTCCAGGCACATTGTAAAGAACTATTGGCATGTCAACAGCTTCGGCAATAGTCTTGTAATGTCTGTAAAGACCTTCCTGAGTCGGCTTATTGTAATATGGGGCAACAAGCAGCGCTCCATCTGCCCCGAGTTTTTTTGCTTCTTTTGTGATCATTATTGTCTCGTCAGTGGCGTTTGCGCCAGTGCCTGCAATTACAGGTATCCTTTTATTTACTGTTTTTACAGTAATCTCTATTACTCTGTAGTGTTCGTCATAATCAAGAGTTGCAGATTCACCGGTTGTTCCGCACGGCACTATGGCATTAGTACCGCTTGATATGTGCCACTCTATAAGATCACCAAAAGCTTTTTCATCAATCTTTCCGTTTTTAAATGGCGTTACAATTGCGACTATAGAACCTTTAAACATTTAATCCTCCCTTGCAATCCTAAAACTGGAGCCGATTGGGTTACAGTTTTAGATCAAGCATACGGTAATTTTTTACCGATTTTTATTTTTCCTTTATAAACCTCAACAGCGGGACCTGTCATGTAAACATGATTATTATTCCGCCATTCGATATTAAGGTCTCCGCCAATAAGATGCACTGTCACTTTCCTTTCTGTAAATCCTTTAAGCATTGATGCAATAGCAGAAGCGGATGCACCTGTGCCGCATGCCATTGTCTCGCCAGAACCTCTTTCCCATACTCGCATCCTTATCTCTGAAGGACTTATTACCTCTACAAATTCAGCATTGGTCTTTTTAGGAAAGAGTGGGTGTTTCTCAATAATAGGCCCGTAATAAGTTACAGGGAAATCTTCAACCCTGTCAACAAACATAACGGCATGAGGATTGCCCATAGAAACGCATGTAATATTAAATATTCTGTCTTCAATTTTTATAGGATGGTCGATTATCCTTCCTTCGAAATTAACAGGGATCTTTCTGCCTTCTAGAATAGGTTTTCCCATATCAACTCTGACAAGTTTCCCATTTCTCTCAGGTCTTATAATTCCTGCAAGGGTTTCGATGTTAAGTGTTTTTTTCTTTGATAAATTTCTATCCCATATGTATTTTGCGAAACACCTTATTCCGTTCCCGCACATTTCAACTTCACTGCCGTCAGAATTTAATATCCTCATTTTGAAGTCTGCTTTTTTTGAAGAATAAAGCAGAAGCATCTGGTCGGCTCCAATGCCAAAGCGTCTATGACAGACATCTTTTGCGAGCTTTGAATGGTTAGTTAGTTTTATTTTTCTGCAGTCTATCAGGACAAAGTCATTGCCTAACCCATGCATTTTGGTGAAGTTAATTTCCATTTTTAATCAATTCCCTGTTTTATGTAAAATTAAAATTCGTTCTCTTATTTTGCATACCATTTTATTTTAAGTCAAATAAATGTCTGCTATAATCTGTTTATGAAAGAGGCGATGTTTTATGAGAGGCTTGAAGACAAGAAAGTAAGGTGTTTTCTATGTGCTCATAACTGTCAAATCTCAAACGGTAAAAGAGGCATATGCTATGTACGGGAAAATATCGAAGGCAGACTTTACAGTCTTGTATACGGGAGGCTCATCTCAATAAATATAGACCCTATCGAGAAAAAACCTTTGTTTCATTTCCTCCCTGGTTCAAAATCTCTTTCGATTGCAGCTGCCGGATGTAATTTCAGATGCGGACATTGCCAGAATTACGAAATATCTCAGTATCCTAGAATAAATTCTGGCCAGATAAACGGAAAGATCACGACTCCTGAAGAAGTTGTTGATATGGCTTTAAGAAATGAATGCCAAAGCATATCATACACTTATACGGAACCCACGATATTTTTTGAATTTGCCTATGACTGCGCAAAACTCGCTCATGAAAAAAACATAAAGAATGTTTTTGTGAGCAATGGATATACAAGCCCTGAGGCAGCAATGACAATAGCGCCTTATCTTGACGGAAATAACATTGATTTTAAGGGTGATGAAAAATTTTATCAGGAGATTTGCGGTGCAAAAGCCGAACCTGTTAAAAAGACTATAAAACTGATGAAAAAACTTGGGATTTGGGTAGAGGTGACTACTCTGATAATCCCTAATCATAATGATTCAGAAGAAAGTCTTAAAAAAATTGCTGAGTTCATAAGTTCAATTGACAGCTCGATCCCGTGGCATGTTTCAAAATTTTATCCGACATATAAATTAACTGATCTTCCTTCTACTCCTGTAAAGACACTAAAAATGGCTTATGAGATTGGATTAAACAATGGGCTTAAATATGTATACGAGGGGAATATCCCTGGCGAAGGCGGTGAGAATACTTATTGTCCGAAATGCAAAACACTGCTTATCGAAAGAATCGGGTATCGAATCTTTGCAAATAATATTAAAGACGGGTTGTGTCCAAAATGTAATACAGGGATCAAAGGAATTTGGAGCTGATTCTGTCTGTGTATTATCAGGGAGTTTTAGAGCTGTTTTTCTTTTCTTGAACTTTTGACTGTTAATCTGATAAGATTTTTTTATCAACATGGCTAATGAAGACATATCCAAACTAAAAGAAAAAGTAGACAGAGATCCAAACTCCAGGCTTTTTGTTCCTCTTGCTGATGAATACAAAAAGATGGGAATGCTTGAGGAAGCTATTGGAACTCTTTTGATTGGGCTTGATGCCCAGCCGAATTATATGAGCGCTCGTGTAGCATTGGGCAAGATTTATTTAGAAAAAAATATGATGCATGAGGCGAGGGAGGAATTCGAGAAAGTCATTTTGGCCATTCCTGACAATCTCTATGCCCACAAAAAACTGGCTGAGACATACAGAGACCTGAAGCAGAATCGAAAGGCTGTAGAAGAATACGAAAAGGTTTTAAAACTTAACCCTAATGATGAGGATGCGCTTCCCAATATAGAGAGACTGAAAAACCTGTCTGATGAGCCTGAACCAGAAGAAAAGGAAGAGCAAATCCCGCAGATAGTAAATACGCCGCCAAAACCTGTTTTTGTACAGACACATGAAGAGGAAGAGGATAGCCGTGAATTGCTTCCGGCAGAACATACACGATATTCCATGAATGAGGGTGATTTCGAAGAATTCAAAAAAACCTTTACTGAGGCAAAGACTGAAGATGCGGATTCTCTTGCGGACATTACCGGAAACAGTTTGAGCCTCAGGGATATGGGAAATATAGACGGAGCTGATAAAGGGACGCAGAATTATTTGGATGTTATGGAGGATACGGCTGAATCACTTACAGCTACTATTTTTGAGGCATCAAAAAAAGCTGAGAATTCCAAGGATCATATTGTGGTGGCTGCTTCTGAGAAAAGAGAAAAACCAGTTTTTGACATAAAAAAAATAAAGATAAAAGAGGCAGAGTCTTATATCGGAAAGGGTGATTATCTAAAAGCAGCTGATGTTTATAATTCTATCTTGTCAGAAGATCCCAATAATAAATTTATTCTGCAAAAACTTGAAGAACTAAAGATGCTGCTTAATATGGCGCAAAAAAAACATGAGGTATCTATAAATAAAATGGAAACCCTGGCACAAGGGCTTAGAAAGAGGAAAGATGAGTTTTTCAGAAGTTCTTAAAGAGATAGTATTAAGGGTTGATGGCGCTGCTTCTGCCATGATAATAGGGGCAGACGGAATCTCTGTGGAAGAATATACATCAGAAAAACTGGTTAATCTCGAAGATCTAGGCGCTGAGGCATCTGCAATGATAAAAAACATAAGCGAAGCTGCTGAAACGCTGGGGTTGGGTGAGGCAAAAGAATTCTCAATAATCTCCGACAGATGCGGAATCATAATGAGAAAGATTAATCAGGACTACTATCTGGCGCTTGTAATACAGCCTGACGGCAATTACGGTAAGGGCAGATTTATCATGAGAACTACTATTTCAAAGATAGAGTCTGAGTTTTAACCTCTGAGTTTTTCAATGCAACTGTTCATATCTTCAGGAATATCACTTTGAAAGCTGAGAATTTCAGAAGTAAAAGGATGTTTAAATCGGAGTATTGCTGCATGAAGCATCTGCCTCGAAAAAACAATTTTCCCCTTATCTGGTATGTCTATCTCTAATTTTTTACCATATGTGCTGTCTCCAAGCACAGGATGTCCTATTGATGCAAAATGAACTCTGATCTGGTGAGTCCTGCCTGTTTTAATCGTCGCTTCAACAAGTGCTGCATTGCCGAATCTCTCAAGCACTTTCCATGAAGTTAAAGCCTCTTTCCATTTTCTTGCTCTGGTTGACATTTTTTTTCTGTCGGATTCAGACCGACCAATGCTAAGATTTATCTCTCCCTGTTCACCTTTTATATTTCCATAAACCAGTGCTATATATATTTTTTCGATAGTCCTGTTTTTGAACTGTTCTGCAAGACTGTAATATGCTCTGTCATTCAGGGCTATTACCATTACTCCAGATGTGTCCTTGTCAAGTCTGTGAACAACTCCAGGTCTTAAGGGACATCCTATATTCGCAAGTTTTTTGCAATGAAATAGAACTGCATTCATGAGTGTTCCTGAATTATGTCCTGGCGCAGGGTAAACAACCATCCCAGGAGGTTTGTCGCATACAACGACATAGTCATCTTTATGTATTATTTTTATCGGCAGATCTTCAGGAACAAGGGTTGTTTCTTTTTCTTCAGGTATATTAATAGAAACAATATCTCCTGTTTGCAGACGGTAATTCGAAACAACAGGTCTTGAATTAACTGATACTGCTTTATCTTTTATCAGTCTTTGAATTTTTGAACGGCTTATACCTGTAGTTTCAGCAGCTGCTATATCAATTCTTTTCCCTGAATCCTGATTTTTTATATTTATTTCCCTTATTTCTGCCACAGTATAATTTTACATGAAAAAGTCAATCCAGTCGCTTATTTTTTTATTTACAGGCAGGCTTTTAAGAAGATATACTATCAATCTGTGATTATGCCTAAAAAGGAATGTATGGTGAAAAAACTAATAGTTATCATATCTGTCTTCACAATTATTATTCTTGCAGCAGACATATCTAATATTTTTGCTCAAGGACTTCCAATGGTCAATTCAATAGAAGTCAGGGGACTAAAGCGGATTGAAGAGGGCGCTGTTAAGGCAAAGATAACCCACAAAACAGGCGAGAGTCTGGCAAATGAAAAAACTACAAATGATATAAAGAACATTTACAAAATGGGTTATTTTGATGATGTGAGCGTGGAGGTAGAACCTTTTGAAGGCGGTGTCAAACTTATTTATCTTATCAGGGAAAAACCCACAATTATAAAGCTGGACTTCCAGGGCAACGATGAATTCGAAGACGCGAAATTAAAGGAGAAGATTACTGTAACAGCAGGGGCAATCGCTGATACTGTTCTGATACAGGATAATGCAGAGAAACTGCATTCATTTTATGAAGAAGAGGGATATTGGCTTGCAAAGGTGGTTCCTGTAATAAAAAGAGTTAATGATGACGAAGTGACCTTAACATACCAGATAGATGAAGGTCCAAAGATAAAGATAAAAGATGTTGTTATTGAAGGTAACAAGGAAATATCAAAAAAAGAGATAAAAAAGGCTATAAAGACGACGGACTGGTGGATATTCTCTTTTATCACATCTTCTGGTTACTACAAAAAGGCTGAGATGAATTCAGATGTTGAAAAGATAAAAGACCTCTATTACAACAAGGGTTTTATAAATATCGCAGTTTCAGAGCCTAAGATAGAGCTTAATAAAGGCAAAGACAGGATGGTAATTACCATAACAGTCTCTGAAGGCAAACAGTATAAAGTGGCTTCTGTAAATATAACGGGTTACAAGGCGTATAAGGAAGAAGAGTTAAAGCCTCTTATTGAACTTAAAGCCAATGATGTGTTCAACAGAAGAATTTTAAGACAGGATATTAATGAACTCACAGAAGCCTATTCAGAAAAGGGATATGCACTTGCGAGTGTTTCTCCCGAGGTTTTACCTGATGATTCCAAACTTAATGTAAAGATCACTTATAAAATTGAAGAAGGCGCTGTATACAACATAGGCAGGATAGAGATATCAGGAAACACAAAGACTATAGATAAGGTTATAAGAAGAGAGGTTCGTCTTGATGAAGGAGATAAATTTAACAGCAAGCTTTTGAAGAGAAGCTATGAAAGAATAACAAATCTTCAATATTTCGAGACTGTTGATCTGGTTCCTAAGCCGAAACAAGAGGAAAAGGTCTTGGACGTTGATATCAAGGTTAAGGAAAGACCCACAGGATCAATAAGCGTAGGCGGCGGTTACAGCTCGGTTGACGGAGCGATGGGGATGTTTGATGTCACACAGGGGAACTTATTTGGCAGAGGACAGTACATTAGATTAAGAAGTGAGCTTGGCACCAGAGTTACATATTATGAACTTGCTTTCAGAGATCCATGGTTTATGGACAAGCCTATATCATTTGGCGCCAGCATATATAGGACTACCCGTCAATACGGCCAATATGACAAAAAGGCTACAGGTTTTGATGTGTCTTTTGGAAAGGATTTTTCAGAATATGTGAAGGGCAGCATTACGTATAATTTTGAAAATGCAGATATATCGAACATTGATCCAGATGCCTCGGAACTTGTAAAAGAACAACAAGGGAAAAAAATAACAAGCAGTATAACTCCCGGGCTTGTAAGGGATTCCAGAGACAATTATCTTGATCCGCACAAGGGCTCGAAGAATGCTTTTTACGTTACTTATGCAGGAGTAGGCGGTGATAATTATTTTGTAAAAGTTAATCTTGATTCAGCATGGTTTTTCCCGATTTACGACAATACATTTTCAATAAGAGGCCGTTACGGGTTTGGAGAAGGAGTGAATGGGAAAAAGCTGCCTTTATATGAGAGATATTATGTAGGAGGAATTTATACGATCAGAGGCCTTGGTTTTGGTGAAGGAGGGCCGAAGGACAGCAGTGGAGACCCAATGGGAGGAAAGCAGCAGATACTTTTTAATACAGAATTTATTTATCCGCTGATCAGCGAATTAAAATTGAAAGGACTTGTTTTCTTTGATAGTGGGATGGCATATGATTCTTTAAAGGAAGCTGAATTGAGATATACAACAGGTCTTGGTTTTAGATGGATATCACCTGTGGGCCCATTAAGAATTGAATGGGGATATAATCTAAAACCAAAAGAAGGGGAAGGCAAGAGCAGATTTGAGTTTACAATAGGATCATTCTTTTAAAGATAATAATAAATAGAAAATAGTTAGATAACAGGAGGAAGTGATGAAAAAGATTTTTTTACTAATATTGATTGCAGGAATGTTATTCGCAGTTAGTGCGCTTGCTGCTGATAAGATTGGGTTTATCAATATTCAGCGCGTAGTTCTTGAATCAGAAGCAGGGAAAAAAGCAAAGATTGATTTGGAGACTCTTGAAAAATCAAAAAAATCGATTCTTGATGAGAAACTTAAAGCAATGGGCAAGATTGAAGACGAGCTCAAAAAACAGTCTTCTGTGCTCTCAGCAGATGCAAAGAAGTCAAAAGAAGAAGAACTTGAAAGGATGAAAAGAGACATACAGAGACTGGTTGCTGATATAAGAGAAGAGCTTCAGAAAAAAGAAGCAGAACTTACTGAATCAATTCTCAAAGAAGCGGTCGAGATTATTGATGCTTTTGGCAAAGAGAATGACTACTCAATGATAGTCCGCAGTGAGGTAGTAATACACGCCAAAAAAGATATTGATCTTACAGATATAATTATCAATAAGCTGAATGAGTCAAAAGGCATGAAGTCTGAAACAAAAGAAAAAACAAAGTCAAAGTCAAAATCCAAGAAATAGGAATTAATTAAAAGCAAAAAAAGGCGGAGACTAAAAGATCCGCCTTTTTTATTGGTTAATTTTTTCTCTCAAAACAGCGTCTGCAACTTTAACGACATCAGCCATTTCCTTAACATCATGTGCTCTTATTATATTTGCTCCATTTAGAATTGAGATCGCAGCAACAGCAGCAGTGCCATAGAGTCTTTGAGAAACAGGGGCATTATCAAGTATCTCTCCGATAAATGCCTTTCTTGAATGTCCTATAAGCAGCGGCTTGCCCAGCAGTCTGAACTCGCTGAGCCTGTTTATTATTTCAAGATTATGATCGAAGTTTTTTCCAAAACCAATACCGGGATCTATTATGATCTTGTCTTGTGGAATCCCGGATTTTAAAGCAATATCAATGCTCTGTCTGAAATAGTCCATTATCTCAGGTATAAGCGCCTCATAAGACGGAGCTTGCTGCATATCTTTGGGTCTGCCTTTCATATGCATTATAACTACAGGAATATTTTGCTTTGCCGCAATTTCGGACATCTTTTTATCATATCTCAATCCGCTTATGTCATTAATAATGGAAGCTCCTGCATCAACAGCTCTTCTTGCAACTTCTGACTTATATGTATCTATAGAAACAGGAATGTTTATTTTTTTTGCTATCAACTCAATAACAGGGATTGTTCTTCTTATCTCCTCTTCAAGCTCAACAGGTTCAGCACCGGGTCTGGTGGATTCGCCTCCGATGTCTATAATGTCAGCTCCGTCTTCAACCATCTGCACTGCACGTTTTACTGCAGTATTCTTGTCAAAGAAACTGCCTCCGTCAGAAAATGAATCAGGAGTTACATTAAGTATGCCCATAATGTAAGTTTTTTTTGTGAAATCAAGCGAGAAGTCAAGCCATTCAATTTTCAATTCATACTCCTATTATTGAATTTTGAATATTATTTTAACCGATTTGTTCTATAAAAGAATTTATTTATAAAAAGCAGTATAATCAAAACATAAATCAATAATATATTAATTACAGGAGAATTTATGGATACAATCGAATGTGTCAAAACCAGATTAAGCGTAAGGAGATTCAAACCTGAGCCTGTGTCAAAAAATATGCTTTTTGAAATAATTGATGCTGCTAGACATAGTCCTTCATACAAGAACAGCCAGCCATGGGAAATTATTATTGTTTCAGGAAAAAAGAAAGAAGAATTGTCCAAACTTCTGATAGAAATTTTTGAAAAAGGTATAGAGGCGGAACCTGACATGCCTGAACCTAAAACATGGCCCTCTGATATCGAAGCAAGGATACAGGATAATCTTAATAAAAGAGGGCTCAAGCTCGGGATTGACTTAAATTCTCCTGAAGTAAGAAAAAAAGCAAAAATCTTAAACTTCAAGTTTTATAACGCGCCTCATGGAATTTTTATTTTTCAAGACGCATCTCTGACTCAATGGTCTATTATGGATGCAGGCATGTTCGCACAAAGCCTTATGCTTGCAGCACACGCTAAAGGGCTGGGAACTGTGCCTCAGGCATTTCTCACGGATTATTCAAAACAAATTAAAAAATTTCTTGCTATCCCTGATTCCAAAAGACTTCTTCTTGGAATCTCCATAGGGTATCCTCAAGTTCTTGATGCATCAAAGATTTTTACAAGCGAGAGAATAGATGCAAATAAATTTTCACGCTGGATTGAATAATCTCAATCTAAGTTTTATTCAGGCGCAATCTCGGCTTCAGTCTTTGGGCTCTTAACACTCTCTACAATTTCATCGATCTCTGAAGCATTTACAGTCTCTTTTTCAAGCAGAGTGCTTGCAAATTTTTCAAGGATGTCAACATTGTTTATGAGAAGTCCCTTTGCATCTTCATAAGCGCTCATTACTAAATGCTTAACCTCTTCATCTATCTCTTCTGCAATCTTTTCACTGTAATCCTTATGTCTTGCAATCTCTCTGCCAAGGAAAATCTGTTCTTCTTTTTTGCCGAACGTGAGCGGCCCAAGTTTTTCGCTCATTCCCCATTCAGTGACCATTCTTCTTGCCAGATCTGTTGCGCGTTCAAGGTCATTTCCAGCGCCGGTTGTCATGTGATGAAGAGCAATTTCTTCAGCAGCCCTGCCTCCTAGAAGAACCTTAAGCGTGTTTGTTAAGTAGTCTTTTGAATAAGTGTATTTGTCATCGATCGGAAGCTGCTGTGTAACACCCAAAGCTCTTCCTCGAGGGATGATACTTACTTTGTGTATTGGATCAGTGCCAGGGGTAAATTTTGCGACAAGAGCGTGTCCTGCTTCATGGTAGGCGGTATTTTTTTTCTCAGTATCGCTTATTATCATGCTTTTTCTTTCAGCGCCCATCATAACCTTGTCTTTTGCAAATTCAATATCACTCATATCAACATTTGATTTTGATTTTCTGGCAGCAAGCAGGGCAGCCTCATTTACGAGATTTGCAAGGTCTGCGCCTGAAAAACCGGGTGTTCCTCTTGCAATAACTTCAAGCTTTACATTCTCATCAAGAGGGATATTCTTAGCATGTACTTTTAATATCTCAAGTCTTCCTTTGACATCAGGCACAGGCACAACTACCTGTCTGTCAAAACGTCCTGGTCTCAGGAGTGCAGGGTCAAGCACATCAGGTCGGTTTGTTGCAGCAATTAAAATTACACCCTCAGTTCCTTCAAAGCCGTCCATTTCTACAAGGAGCTGGTTGAGTGTCTGTTCTCTTTCATCATGACCTCCTCCAAGTCCCGCGCCCCTGTGTCGTCCAACAGCATCTATCTCATCTATAAAAACAATGCACGGAGCGCTTTTCTTTGCTTGTTCAAATAAATCTCTTACTCTTGATGCACCCACTCCGACAAACATCTCGACAAAATCCGAACCTGATATTGAAAAAAAAGGCACACTTGCCTCTCCTGCTATCGCTTTTGCAAGCAAGGTTTTTCCTGTTCCGGGAGCGCCGACAAGAAGTACGCCTTTCGGGATCTTTCCGCCAAGCTTAGAGAACTTTTGCGGAGATTTCAGAAAATCTATTATCTCCTGCACTTCTTCTTTTGCTTCTTCGATCCCGGCAACATCCGCAAATGTTATCTTCACTGCCTTGTCAGATACAAGCTTTGCCCTGCTTTTACCAAATGATAAAGCCTTGTTTCCTCCACTCTGCATTTGGCGCATAAACATTACCCATAGAAATACCAGCAGAATTATCGGTCCCCATGAAAGAAGCAGATTCCAGTACCATGGGTTTTGTTCAGGGATTTTAACTGTTATTTTTACTTTTTTAGCACGCAAATCTTTTACAAGGTCAGGATATTCCGGAAGAAACACTTTAAATCTTTTTGTATTTTTAAAACGGCCTATAATTTGATTTTCCTTTATGATAACTTCATCGACCTCTCCTGAATCAACCTTTGACATAAAATCAGAAAATATTACCTCTTCTTCAGCTTTTTTTGGTACGCTCAAAAAGTTAAAGATGAGAATCATTGTTGCTATCATTAAAAACCAGACGAAGAGACTTCTGTACTTATTCAATATTTCCTCCTGGAATTATTTTAACACATTCTAAAAGGAGAGAATGTTATTGTCGATTTCTAGCAAGCTTCTTTGAATTTCGATGAGTTCTTTTATCCCGCTTGATGCGAGAAGAATTAATTCATCCAGTGTTTTTTTTGAAAAAGGCATTCCTTCTGCAGCGCCCTGTACCTCGACTATTTTCTCGCTTCCTGTCATTACTACGTTCATGTCAACCTCTGCATTGGAATCCTCTACATATGTCAGATCAAGAACAGGTTCGCCGTTGACAACCCCAACACTTACTGCTGCAAGGTAATCCCTAAGCGGCAGTTTTTGTATGATTCCCCTCTTATAAGCATTATTTAATGCATCAGCCATGCATATGAATGCCCCTGTAATGCTTGCTGTCCTTGTGCTTCCGTCTGCCTGTATAACATCGCAGTCTATCCAGACTGTTCTTTCACCAAGCATCTCCAGATTAACAACCGACCTCAATGCCCTTCCAATAAAACGCTGAATTTCATGAGTCCTTCCGCCGATCTTTCCAGCAGTTGATTCCCTGAATATTCTTATCTGTGATGATTTGGGAAGCATTGAGTATTCTGCAGTCACCCATCCTCTTTTCTGGTCTTTAAGAAACTGAGGAACTTTTTCTTCCAGAGATGCTGTGCAGATAACCCTTGTTTTTCCCATCTCGATAAATACAGAACCGTCAGCGCTGTCCACAAAATTCCTTGTTATCTTAAGCTGCCTCAGCTCTGAGTTTTTTCTGTTATCAGGCCTCATCTATCCTCCTAGGTTTATCTTTTCTATATGTTCAATCTTTTGTTCAAGAAATCTTTCGCCTACTTTTATAAATCTTTCAGGAGAGTCTGTTACATAAAATTCTCTGTATACCTTTCCCCCTGAAAATGCTTTAATTGTTTTATTCGTTAAAACATCTGATGTGTTTTTTGCTGTTTCAACAGCAGAGTCGATGAGGCTGACACTGTTTCCCATTACCTTTGAAATTACATTCTTAAGCAATGGATAATGTGTACATCCAAGCACTAAGGTATCAATTCCCCTCTGTTTTATGAATTTTAAATATTCTTCTGCGATCATTTCTGCAATAGCTCCATCGGTCCATCCTTCTTCAACCAGAGGCACAAACATGGGGCAGGGTATTCCTGTAACCTCAATCCTGCTGTCAATAGCATTTACCGCTTTTTTATAAGCATTACTTTGTATTGTTGCCTCTGTTCCAATAATTCCTATCTTTTTATTTTTCGTAGTCTTGAAAGCTGCATAAGCTCCGGGTTCGATAACTCCTATAACAGGTATGGATACTTTATCCCTTATCGCATCAAGGCTGATTGATGATACAGTGTTGCATGCAATTACAAGCAGCTTTATTCCTTTCGAGACAAGAAACTGCGTATTCTCGAATGAATATCTCATTACAGTCTCAGGAGACCTTATGCCGTAAGGAACTCTTGCAGTATCTCCGAGATATATTGTGCTTTCTTCAGGAAGCGACCTGAATATTTCTTTTAAAACTGTGAGACCTCCGATTCCAGAATCAAAAACTCCGATCGGACTGTTCTTGTCTGTCATTTCTATCTGAGACCTCCGATATCCTGAGCTACAGTTTCTTTCAGAGGGTAGATTATATAAATGTGTCCTCCAAGTGTCTCCATCTCTCTGCCTTCCACAACAAGTTTTATATCTGCAATATCCGGCACATTTGACATGATGCTTTCATAAAATCCCTTAAGGAGTAAAAATTCCGAGATTGCGTCTCCTCCGAAGTTTCTTCTTACATCATCAGAAAGGTCAATATAAAGAATGCCGTCTTCTCCTTTGTATATGCCGAGAAGCTTTGTATCTTTCGGCATGCCAGAATCTTTTATGTTTGACGGGCCTTTTAGAAATTCTTCAACAACTGTCTGCACTAATGACATCTTTGCTGTCTTGATACGAATTTTTCTTTCCTCTATCCTTAGTTTTTCATTTAAAGGAAAAGATAATCTTATTGTAATAGTCTCTTCAAGCGCTGCCATTATCTTATCTATATCTCCTGCTGCGGTTTTTGTAGAGGCATTGTCAGAGCGCAATATGTCAGTTTTTGTTTTCTTGGAAAAAAAGATATACCCCAGAACCATTCCTGCTATCAGGAGTACGATAATTATTTTAAGTGAATGTTTTTTATTGAACATAATATGAAAATCCCTTGATGATTGTTTCTGCAATCTTTGCACGCACCTTTTGATCCAGATTTGCGAATCTTGAGACAGGGATCTCAATGAGTATAGCAGGTCCGCCTACTGAATTTAGTATAGGAAGAGGCATATCTCTTTGTGCAACCCCTATGCTGCCGTATTCCTCCTTAATCGCCTTGGTCATGGCATCTGCAAGCATCTTACTCTTTTTCAAAAATTGTTTCTGCCTCAGTCCCAGACTGTATGCCTCAGACAGAGTTAATTCTCTTATGAAATATGAAATTTTTGGAGAGTATAAAACGAAATTGTCAGACTTGGAAAAATGTATGCTTATAAATATTTCGGGGACCCTTTGATTTGCAGACAACGCCCTGTCTCTGATAGATACATATTGGTCGCTTCTTCTTGTAAGAAAAACAGCCTTGCCTCTTTTTACTAAAAGACTCTCAATATCTTTTGCAATTGCGAGCGCTGCGTCTTTTTCCTTGGTAACATTGCTTATTAATCCAGCGTCATATCCTCCGTGTCCCGGATCAATCACAATAACCCTTTGCGCAGCAGCCATATCTGTTTTTGGAATTATGTCTGTAACAACAGGCTTTTGATCAGCAGCTGTTTTTGGCTGTGACGGCAGGATGTCCACTACAAGACGGGGAGGAGCATTCAGTCTCATGACTTTTGCCTCGAATGGTTTGGCGAGGTCAACTGTAAGCATACGATCTTTTATCGATGTCTCAAACTGGAAATTTTTTTGTGGAGTTATTCCAAAAGGTTTTGAGAATTCAATAACGAGCTGAGTTCCCGATATTTTTACAGTGGAGTTTTTTATGAAAGATTCATCCTCAGTCTCAAAAACAATACGAGTGATCTCCCCAGCAGGCGAAATATGCTTCCCTGCCCTTACAGTCACATTTGTTTTTACCTGACTGAAAACACTTGAAACTAATACTAAGGAAACAATAGAAACCAGCATCGTCTTTTTCATAACATATAATTTCACATATCAAGAGGATGTTTTTCAACCTAAGTTTACAAAGAGCCGGGTTTTGTGATATAAAATAAAGCTCTTTGGGGAGTCGTCCAATGGCAGGACGGCAGACTCTGGATCTGCTTATAGGGGTTCAAATCCTCTCTCCCCAGCCAATATTGGTCCCATCGTCTAGAGGCCTAGGACGTGGCCCTCTCAAGGCCGAAACACGGGTTCGAATCCCGTTGGGACCGCCAATAAAACGAAATCCCCATTCTTCAACAGATTTATTTTGCATGACCTGCAAATAAGTAATTGTTTTTACCGGAGTTCTTGATTTTATACATTGCTTCGTCAGCAAGTTTGATCAGACTCTCAATATCATCAGCATCTTCCGGAAATATGGATATGCCGATACTGGCTCCTATAAAAGCCTTATCTTTTGCAAGAATGTATGGCTCTGATATAAGTTTTATAATTTTTTTAGCAATAATCTCAGCATCCTCAGGCTTTTGCAGTTCTGTTAAGATTATTAAGAACTCATCTCCTCCAACGCGAGCGGCAGTATCAGTTTTGCGGATACAAAGACTGAGCCGTTTTGCCACTTGCCTCAGCACATCATCACCTGCTTCATGACCAAAAGTATCATTAACATTTTTGAATCCGTCAAGGTCAATGAACATTACACCAGACAATTTGTTATACCTTCGCGCTGAATTAATCGCCATATGCAGTCTGTCTTTTGCCAGTCTCAGACTCGGCAGGTCTGTCAAGGTGTCATGGGTAGCCATGTACTGTATCTTTTCTTCAGACTGTTTTTGCTCTGTGATATCCTGAACAATTCCAAAGGATTTTAGCGGATTACCCTGTCTGTCGTACTCGGTACGGCAGATTTCGTTTACCCACTTGATCCGTCCGTCTTTCATTAATAAACGATGCGAGATTTCATAAGGAGTTCTTTTCTTCAATGACTTGGTATAAGTCTGATCAACCATCTCACGGTCATCAGGATGAATTAAATCTAAGAAAGCCTCGTACGAAGCTCCAAATTTTATGGGATTGATTTCAAATATTTCGTATATGCCATCCGACCATAGAAGTGTCTTCTTCATTATATCTAATTCCCAATTCCCCATTTGCGCAATATGCTGTGCTTCTTTCAGTTTTTCTTCGCTATGCTTTATCTTTTCTTCCGCCTGTTTGCGTTCAGTTATATCAACAAATGCAACCACTGCGCCGCATACATTGCCGTCTTCTATCTGAGGATACGACCAGTATTCTGCAGGAAAACTGGTGCCGTTTGCCCTCCACAAAACTTCATCGTCAACGTGTTCGCCTTTCCCCACGTGGAATGCCTTATATATTCTGCAGACTTCAACAGGCATCGGATTTCCATCCGAATATGAATGATGTATCAGTCGATGCATGTTTTTGCCGAGCAGCTGCTTCAAATCTGAATATCCTAGTGTTCTCAAACATGATGGATTTGCAAAGGTGCAGTTGCCTTGCAGGTCAATGCCGTAAATTGCCTCTCCAGTAGAGTTAAGCAGAAGGCGCTGCTGCTCTTCGCTTTTTCTTAATACATCTTCTGCATTTATTCTTCGTTTAATGTCTGATTCGAGAGTATCAGCCATATTGTTGAAATATCTGCACAGCTCTCCTATTTCATCAGCAGAAGAGATGTCAGAGCGCGCAGTGTAGTTGCCCTTGGCAAATTCAGATATCTGTCTGCTCAAGCGGGCAAGAGGATGCAGGACATTGCGATACATTTGTTTGATTTTTATTGCCACTACTAACAATGTAAGGATGATCAAGAGTTGAATAAGTAAAATATATCGACGCAGCTTTGATGTGTTAGTGCTTAATTCAACTTTAGTACGCTCATCTACCAAATCCATAAATTTCTGGATCGGAGCCATTATCTGTGCTTTTTCATCGTAGTATTTCTTGCTAAACATAAGGCTTACTGCATATGCGCGGTCCGGCGCACGACGAACTGTGAAATTTCCTTTGCCGTTATCATATAGTCCTTTTACAGCGGCAAAAGCCTGTTTTTCCATTTTGACCAGATGATCTGAATTCGCCTGAGATTCTCTCAACAGGGTAAATTCCTGTTCTGTAAAACCTTCACGCCGCATTAATTCCTGCAGAGCTATAGGCTCGCCAAGCTCAACAACACCCTTGCCTGTGCCGGCGAGATACCAGAATGTGGCTAAATAATTTTTAGGACGAGCAACTTTGCCATTACGAATATCCAGTATTTCGAAATAGCGTTTTTTATAAACAGGATTGCCTGTTGAGACATAACTGCGCGCCATGCGGGTCAGGTCTTCAGAGCTTTGAAATAATTCCATAGCGAGCTTAAACGATCGAAAACGATGTTTTTCACTCTTGACAACATCATCATGCATATAAGCAGCCTTGAAAGCAATGACACCGATGCTTGTAAGAAGCAGGATGATCGTGACAGCATACAGCCTGTAAGACTTACTTATGTTCATCAGGCCTCCGCACCAATTTGCGAAACCATATATTCAGGCAGCTGTATTACAAATGATTATTTATCGTCATTATTTTATATTTGCTTTTAAAGATTGTAGCACATCTAAAATGCTTTAACTATTAATTGTCTATTGGCAAAAAACTAATGCATTGGACTAATCCTTAGAATATTCCTAAAATATTATGCAATAATTATTGAGAGTTTTTATTTTCACGGATTTTTAAAAAGTAAAAGATGAATAATATTAAATTATACGCAGCTGTCAGCATGATCCTTTTAGCAAGCGGGTGCAGCCATGTTCAGACAAAAGACCCTGATTTCTGCGGACATGAAAAATATGCCTCAGAAATATCTTTTGAGCAGACACTCCCTGCTAAGACAGCGAAGCTTAAAAGCCAGCTTATGAGTCTGGGCAGCAATACTGATGAAAAAGAGGCTGAGTTAACAGCAGAAACCGCAGTTCACGCTGCTCTTTCTCTGATCGATGAATACGAATTAATAAAGCCGCCGACAATACATAATTTTCTGGTTAATATTGGATTAAAAGAAAGAGGCTTATGTGTGCACTGGACAGAGGATATCCTCAAAAAACTTCGCAGTCTTAATCTGAAGACTTTTGACTTTTACTGGGCGGTCGCAAGACCCATTGCGCCATGGAGGCTTGATCATAGCAGTGTTGTGGTGACAGCAAAAGGCGGGGTTTTCAAAGAAGGACTTGTTCTGGATGCATGGAGAAAATCAGGCTGTCTTTACTGGGTTCATGTCAAAGATGACGACTATGATTGGCAGCTTCTGGAAAATGAATAATTGCAGGCAGTCAATTTTGAAAAATCACAAGGTCAAAGTATTCACATATGCTAGAATATTCTAGCTTTAAAGGTTTTGGTAACCTTAAAATTTAAGGAGAGTATATGCTTCGCAAAATTGAACACATAATTGAATTTATTTTATGGGAAAGCAGACTTGTAGTATTTTTCGCGGTTGTGGCAAGCATTCTTTCTGCAATAATGCTGGTGGTAATAGGGTGCTTTGATGTTTACCTTGTTATTGAAGAGGCTTTACATTCATTTTCCAGCAAAGAAGCATACGATTTATTTCATCAGGATTCAATCACGCATATCATAAGCGCAATTGATTCCTATCTAATAGCCACAGTTCTTCTTATATTCGGGATTGGATTGTATGAACTCTTTATAAGCAAAATAGAGCGTGCTGAAAAAGACAGCAGATCATCGAAAATACTTGTTATACACACGCTTGACCAGCTAAAGGAAAAGCTGGCAAAGGTGATAGTAATGGTTCTTATTGTTACTTTTTTCAAATATGCCGTGAATTTCAAGTACGATTCAATACAGAATCTGCTGTATCTCAGCGCCGGAATATTGTTTATATCAATAGCGCTTTTTGTAATTGGCAAGAACCATGATTCAAAAA
Source organism: Nitrospiraceae bacterium (assembly GCA_021373015.1). NCBI lineage: Bacteria > Pseudomonadati > Nitrospirota > Nitrospiria > Nitrospirales > Nitrospiraceae > Nitrospiraceae bacterium. The sequence goes on along the minus strand of JAJFTJ010000006.1, from coordinate 49,640 downwards.
ACAAGGAAGATTAAAACTGGAGAAGAGAGAATGATTTTTCGTAATAAGAAGTTTTGCTCTTTTGGATTAGTCTTGTTCTTTTTGCTGTTTGTTTTCTTTGCGCACAGTTATGCTGTTGAGCTTGCAGGAAGTTACTCTCTGATAAAAGATTCTGACGGCACAACCCCTTTAAAAAATGCAAGCGTAGTCATTACCTTTAAGGGCAAGAACTCAGGTTCGATATCTCTGCTTGCAGAGAGGCCTGGAGAAGTAGTTGAAGACATAGGGAAATATTCGATAAATGGAAAGTTAATCACAATAACATTCAATGAAATGGAATGGGAGGCAAAGAAGAAACCTTTTGTATTTGACGGCTGTACGCTGACTCTGCCTTTTAAGGCGCTAAGCGGCAGTCCTGGACCAGGCACATCAGCATGGATTAAGAATGACGCTGGATGTTCAGGAAAGGATACCAACAGTCTGACACAAGACAAGGCGTCTAATTTAATGTCTGATGATCTTGATAAAAAAGCTGCTCAGAATGAAAAAATTGATAAAGACTCTGACAATAATAAAGCATTGAAAGACGACAAATCATCTACGGACAATGAAAATTCCAAAGAGACATGCGAACAATGCAAATACATTAAGTGCATCAAAAGTTTTATAAAGTTGAGAGAAGCATATATCAAAGAATTTCAAAAGGCTGCCACAGAAAAGAACTGGGGGAATATCGAGAAAGAAGGCGAAGACTTTTTCGATTTAAGCGCTTTAATAAGTCCTGAAGCAAAAAAAGAAGCAATAGATGAATTTAATAAACAACGAGTTGATTTTTGGTCTGAGTTTAGAACGAGAATAGACAGGAAATTAGTAGAAGACGTGAAGAAAAATTGCCGGATTGATGTGACTGGCAGTTTAACTGCGAAGACCGATCCGCTTTTCTGTCAAATTGATGAAAGCAGTATGAAAGAAGTTGAGAAGGCGCTCCCCTGCAAAGAACTTTATGAAGCATCCCGTATACATGAGTCATATCATAAGACAAGATGCATGGAAAGGGCGGAAAAATTAAAAGAAAATAAAGGTCCTTTTATTCCCACAGCCAGAGGCGAAGTAAAAGAAGACATGGAAGCATATGCACAGCAGATCAAGATACTAAAAGTCCTTCTTGAAAAGATAACAAAAACAAAAAACGGCTGCTGGCGCTGTGGCAAGACGCAGGAGATATACCCGGATAAAAAAGAATGTAATATTAATTGCCCCAATGTACGGCTCGGAGGGAATATCATGTTCAAGTGTTTCAAGATCAATACCCCTGATGGGGAACATGTCATGAAGATAGGTGATCAGTTTTAGAAAGGAGAATTAAATTATGATCAGATCAAGCTTTGTTGTTCTTATTGTTTTAGGTTTTGTTTTATCAGCAGTTCCGGTTTTTAGTGCGCCTAATATGCAAGACGGATTATGGGAAATAACTACCACCACTGATATCCCAGGCATGCCTGCTGGAATGTCCAAGCCCGTAAAGCAAAAATCCTGCCTTACTAAGAGCGATGCTGTTCCTAAGCAAAAAGACTCGGACTGTAAAGTCACAAGTTCAAAGATATCAGGCAATACAGTTGCATGGGATGTCAGCTGCAAAAATGGAGGAGTTGTTAGTGAAGGTATGGTAATTTATTCAGGAGATAAATTTGACGGAACTTCCATTACCACTGTTAATCAGGGTGGACAGACGATGAAGATTAAGAGCAGGATGGACGGCAAACGTATTGGACCTTGCAAGTAAAATGTTTTGCTAATAATATTATTCTGATGCTGATTTCTGAAAAGAAATCAGCATTTTTTTAGTCTCCGAAAGAAATACCGATATTTCTTGCTGTCTTGATAGAATCGCAGTCAAGCGGTACATGTTTGATTTTCCCTATTACCTTTTCTATTGGAACTGCCTTGATATCAGGAGGATCTAGCGCAACCATAATTCCGAATTGTTTGTCTGCAATCATGCGTATTGCAGCAGCGCCAAAACGAAGGGATATCAATCTGTCAAATGTTGTTGGCGAGCCACCGCGCTGAAGATGTCCAAGGACGATAGACCTTGTATCCTTGCCTGTTTTCTCAGCGATCTTTGCTGCAACAAATTCTCCGATTCCTCCAAGAACCTTTTCTTTGCCGCTGGTTTGTTTGTATAAAGGCTCGCTGCCTATTGGAGCTGCGCCTTCAGCAACAACAACTATAGCATATCTCTGGCCGTTCAATTCAGCTGACATAATGTGCTTGCAGACTTTTTCAATATCAAAAGGTATTTCCGGTATTAGTATTACATCTGCATCACCTGAAATTCCGCTGTTAAGCGCAATCCATCCTGAATTTCTTCCCATTACTTCAACGACCATTACCCTGTCGTGAGACTGTGCTGTTGAATGAAGGCGGTCGATTGCCTCAGTGGCAATGCTTACTGCTGTGTCAAATCCAAAGGTTACTACTGTCTCAGTCAGGTCATTGTCTATTGTTTTTGGCAGACAGATTACAGGTATGCCTTTTTTGTAAAAATCATATGCTATCTTCATGCTCCCGTCGCCTCCGACAGCAATGAGGCAGTCAAAACAGAGTTTTTTGAAGTTCTCGATGACTGTGTCTGATAAATCCTGATATTCGATTTGACCGGATTTATTTGTTATCGGCATGTGAAAAGGATTGCCTTTGTTTGTTGTCCCTATGATCGTGCCGCCTAGATTTGATATGTGCCTGACTTTATCAGGCGTGAGATGTATTATTTCTTCTGTATCAATAAGCCCTGTGTAACCGTTTTTTATTCCGTAGACTTCCCAGTTTCTGTTATAAGCTGACATGGCTACTGCTTCTATTACAGCATTCAGACCGGGTGCGTCGCCGCCTCCGGTGTTTATTGCTATCTTCAGTTTTTGTTCCATATCTATCCCTCCGCTAACATCTTGGAAAGCATTGATCTTAGATATAACCATATCATAAAAAAATGGTTATTTGAATTACGAATATAAATAACAGACTTATCGAGAAGATATAAAGACGAGTTTTTATATAGATTACAGAAGCCCGGCGCGCTCCATTATCAAAGGTATTTTTTCTTCCATGCCGATTGCCATGATATGCACGCCGTCACAGACATTTTCTTCTTTCAGTTCTTTTATATGTCTGGCTGTAATATTTATTCCTGTGTCGAGCGCTTTCTCTTTCCCTGCAGCTTTAAGTTCATCTATCAATTCCTGAGGCACTCTTATGCCCGGGACGTTTTTATTTAAGAATGAAGCCATACCAACAGATTTAAGCACAACAAAGCCCGCCAGAATTTTTATTGGAAATTTTCTTGCGTATTTCATGAACTCTTTGAATTTTTTCATATCGTAAACAGCCTGTGTCTGGAAAAACTTTGCTCCTGCTTTTATTTTCTTTTCGAACTTCATAAGCTGGGGCTCGAGTGGATTTGACTCAGGTGTAACTACTGCGCCCTGATAAAAGTCTGTTGCGCCTTTTAGTTCATTGCCTGACATATCTTTTCCATTGTTGAGTCCGTCCACTGCCTTCAGCAGTTGGACTGATTCTATGTCATAAACAGGTTTTGCTCCCTTATGGTCTCCTGCCGATACATGGTCTCCTGTTATGCATAAGATATTTTTAATGCCAAGTATGCTTGCGCCGAGTATATCCGACTGGATAGCAATTCTATTACGGTCACGGCATGTCATCTGGAAAATAGGGTCGAGTCCTTTATCGAGCGCAATCTTGCACACAGACAAAGAATTAATCCTCATCACAGCCGACTGATTATCTGTTACATTTAATCCATCTACCTTGCCTTTGAGAATATCAAGATGATGAAGCAGTTCCTTTATGTCAGTTCCCTTAGGCGGACCAGCCTCTGCTGTAACAACAAATTTCCCTGAATTCATTGCCTCTTTAAAGCTCATCTTCTTTTCTCCTCGCTGGTTACGATAGTTCTTGGTTTTTGCGCAGCAGACCAGTCTTTTGCTTCCAAGATATTTTCACGGAATTCATCGAGCCTGTTAAGTTTTTTCATCCTTTCATAGATTCTTACCCAAGCGCATTTTATATCAGGGCTTATCTCGCAGCTGCCGTCTTTACATCCTCCGCATGGACCATTGAGCAGCCCCTTTGCGCATGTTGCGACAGGACATATCCCGCCTGTAAGGTGCAGTATGCATTCACCACATCCTGCGCAGAGTTCTGTAAATACTCCTGGTTCTTTTACAGCTCCGAAGAACTGTGTGTTCAATCCGGGAAGAACAGGGATGTCGGCAAGAAGTTCTGCTAGAAAATTTACTCCCACTCCGCAAGCTGTTGACAGGATTGCATCGTGTTTTTTTACATCTTCGATAACAGGATCAAAAAATTCTTTTTCGCAGTGTCTCTCGACTGCATTGTCGGATATCTCGATATCCAATCCTTCCTGCGCAGCTTTTATCCTGAGCAAAGAGGCCAGTATCTCTGCCTCTTTTTTCCCGCCTGCATGGCAGACGGCAACGCATGTATTACATCCAAACACAAGTATCTTTTTATGTTTTTTCACCATCGCCCATATTTCATCAATAGGTTTCTGAGTAGCAACTATCATTTCTTCTCACCTTTTTTTGCAGACTTCATATTCAAACCCAGCCATACCGGAGACGGTCCAAGCCTGCGTATCCTTTCTGTAAACTCTGTGCATATGTCAGCCCATCTCTGCCCCATTGCCGCAGAGAGGTTGTATATTTCCAATCGCTGCGGATCAATTCCCACCTTTGCAAGCAGGGTCTTGATGTAGTTGACTCTTTTTTCAGCATTCGTATTACCTTCCAGGTAATGACATTGGCCTTTCAGTCAGCCGGCAGCAAAAACTCCATCTATGCCTTTTTCAAAAGCATGCAGTACATGAATATGATCCAGCTTGCCTGTGCAAGGCAAACGGACTATCTTTACATTAGTCGGATAAGAAAGCCTCATCACTCCTGCCAGGTCGGCAGCTGCAAATGCGCAGTAATGACACGCAAATGCCAGAATATTCGGTTCCCAGTTTTCGGGTCTCTGCCCAGGTTTCTCTATAGAGGAGCCTTCATTCTGTGCATTTAGAACATCGATTTTTTCCATATTCCTTCTCCTGCGTAAGTTTAAAAAATTAATCCTTGTTATTTTCTGCTGCTGAATCGATCATTGCAAGTATTTGATCATCACGAAAATTATTAACATGGAATGCCTTGGCAGGGCAGATGCCTGCGCAGATACCGCATCCCATGCATTTCACTTCATTATGTGAGATTTTGCCGTTTTCATCTATATAAGGCGAACCAAAAGGACAGAGTCTGAAACATGTAAGACAGGACATGCACAAATTTTTATTGTGTTTTGCAACAATCCCTGAAACCGCCAGCCGCTTATGCGAGAGAATAACTCCGGCGCGTCCTGCAGCTGCCTGTGCCTGTGCGATCGTTTCTTCGATATTTTTTGGCGCATGTGCAAGACCGCAGACAAATACTCCTTCGCTTGGGAAATCCACAGGGCGAAGTTTTACATGCGCTTCAAGAAAATAACCGTCTGCGTTCCGTGTGAGTTTATACATCTCTCCGACCTTATCATTCGTTGGGTGCGGCCTGAATCCAGTAGAAAGAACCAGCAGGTCAGAATTAAGAATTATTTCTTTATTAAGAATGTAGTCCCATGTTTTTACGAACAGGTTATCTCCGGTCTGCTGCACTTCAGGTTTTTTATCGACATCGTATCTTATGAATATCACGCCTGAGTCGCGTGCTTTTTTGTAATAATCCTCTTTAAGGCCGTAAGTTCTTATGTCGCGATACAGCACTATTACAGCAGTATGAGGATTTTTTTCTTTTATTGCTATTGCATTTTTAACAGCATCCTGACAGCAGATGCGAGAGCAGTATTGATTTGGTTCTTCGCGGGAACCAACACACTGGATCATGACAATAGATTCATCGGCATTAAAGATTCTCCCTTGAGCGAGTTCCTCTTCAAGTTCTCTTTGTGTGACAACCTTATCATTTTTTTTGTATAAGTATTCCACAGGCGTATATTCAACTCCTCCAGTTGCTACAATGATTGCTCCGTGTTCAAATTCAGCATTATCTGTAAGCGTAGTTTTGAAATTTCCCACAAACCCTTCGGTTTTTTTGATCTCAACTCCTGTATGAACTGTTATTTTTTTATGCAGGGAAACAGCAGTAATCGTTTTTTTGAGAAACTCCTGAATATTATCTCCTTCAATATTGCGATAAACTTTCTTGACCAATCCTCCGAGCTGATTCTCTTTTTCAACTATATGTACATCGAATCCTTGATCAGCCAATGAGAGCGCAGCAGTCATTCCCGCTACTCCGCCTCCGATTATCATGCAAGCATGAACAACACCCACAGAATCTGTTTTAAGAGGTTCAAGAAGACGAGTTTTTGCAAGTTCCATTTTTACTATCTTTAAAGCTTTTTCAGTAGCTTCTTTATTCCTGCCCATGTGGCACCACGAACACTGCTCTCTGATATCAGCAAGATCGAATAGATATTTATTCAATCCTGCGTCTTGTATCGTTTCCTGGAAAAGAGGTTCATGCGTCCTAGGAGTGCATGAAGCAACGAGCACCCTGTTAAGATTTTTTTCTCTCACAAGATGTTTGATCTTTTCCTGACTGTCCTGCGCGCATGAATACATCAAGTCCTCGGCATAGACTACTCCTTGCATATCTTTAATCTCTTCGACGATCTTTTTAACATCTACTGTTCCTGCGATATTTGTTCCACAATGGCATACGAAAACTCCGATTCTAGGCTCTTGGTCTGCTGTATTTTTTTCATCAGGAATCTCTTTGATCTTTGTCTCTGTGCCTCTGGCTTCTGAAAGAAGCGACATTACCCTTCCTGCGACAGCGCTGCCCTGCATTACAGTCTCAGGTATATCTTTTGGTCCTTGGTAAATTCCTGTGACAAATACACCTTTACGCGAAGAATCAACAGGAGCAAGCCTGCTTGTCTTTGGAAAATTATAAATGTCTGTATCTATGCCGCAGAGTTCGGCAAGTTCTTTTGCATCTTTGTGCGGCTGCAACCCTACTGAGAGCACTACCATGTCAAATATTTCATCTACGAGAGCGCCGTCTTCTTTTGCATAACGCATAACAAGATTTCCTGTAGATGGTTCTTCACGCACTGCAGAGACCATTGCCCGCTGGTAACGGACATCGTATTCATTCTTTGCGCGCTCAACATATTTATCAAAATCTTTTCCGAATGTTCTCATCTCCATGAAAAAGATCGCGGGCTCTATATTCTTATCATGTTCTTTGGCGATTATCGCCTGTTTTGTTGCATACATACAGCAGACAGAAGAGCACCAAGGATTTGCATTGTGCGAATCCCTTGAACCTACGCACTGTATCCATGCAACTTTGCGAGGATGTTTTTTGTCGCTCGGTCTCTGTACAACGCCTTTATAAGGTCCAGATGCGGAGAGAATGCGTTCGAATTGCAGCGAAGTCACAACATTAGGCCAGCGGCCATATCCTAGTTCTCCTCGGAGACGCGCATCATAACGGTCGAGTCCGGGACTCAAGATTACAGAGCCTACTTTGATATCCATATCTTCTGATGTAGCCATATCGTGATCGATTGCCTTTGCCTCGCAAGCATCAACGCATAGATAACACTCGCAGCATTCTGTGCAGTTAAGACAGCGTTGTGCTTCCAGAACCGCATCTTTTTCATTAAATCCAAGTTCTACTTCTTTGAAGTTGCTTTCACGCTCTGACGGCAGAAGCTTCATAATAGCCCTGCGAGAAATTTTTTTCAGTCCCTCAACATTTTTTAAAAACTTAGGACGGTCTTTGATTTGCTTAAGTCCTTCCATCAGGTCTGAACCGCTAAGATATTTGTGTATGGATTTAGCTGCACGGCTTCCCATGCCAATGGCTTCAATAACAGTCGAAGGCCCAGTAACAACATCACCTCCAGCAAAAACTCCGTCAATGTTTGTGGCGAGTGTGTTTTCATCTATAGATATGCATTTCCATTTATTAGTAGTAATGCCTGACTGCTCAATAGTCTCATGTTCTGTTTGCTGGCTTATTGCAGTAATAACAATATCGCAGTCTATGGTAAAGTTGCTGCCATTAACAGGAACAGGGCATAAACGCCCTGACTCATCAGGCTCAGAGAGATGCATTTTTAAACACTCGATGCCGGTTACTTTTCCCTCGCCCAATATCTTGATTGGTGAAGCAAGAGTGTGAAGATGTACCCCCTCTATCTCTGATTCTTCAAGCTCCAACGGGCTGCATGGCATCTCCTCACAGCTTCTGCGATAGATAATAGTAACATCAGCGCCCATACGTTTAGCTGCTCGCGCAGAATCTATTGCTGCATTGCCGCCTCCGATGACCAGCACTTTTTCTCCTGTCATTTTATCTATATTGCCTTCTGTGTTTGCTTTTTTGAGAAAGGCCAGGCTGTCCCAGACACCTTGTTTGTCTTCTCCTGGAACATTGAGTTTCATCGGGCGATGTGTTCCGATGGCTACGAATATAGCCTTATATCCCTGCTTCTTAAGGGAATCTATGGTAAAGTCCTTACCCAGTGTTTGATTGAGTTTAAGCTCTATACCATAGGACAGAATAGTGTCAATCTCTCTTTTAAGCACATCTTTTGGAAGACGATACTCTGGGATGTAGAGTGCGAGTGCGCCTCCGGCGATTTTTTCTTTTTCGAACACAGTTACTTTATAACCCTTTAACGCTAGGTCTCTTGCGCATGTTAATCCGCCTGGACCAGCACCGATTACAGCAACTTTTTCCAGTTTCTGTTCAGGAATTACAGGCTTCTGAAAACCGCCGTTTCTGTCTTCCCAGTCAGTGAGGAATCGTTTCAGATAACAGATCGAGACAGCCTCATCAAGGTCTTTTCTCCTACATGCGTCTTCGCATGGATGTGTGCATACCCTTCCACATGCTGCAGGGAAAGGATTTGTTCGCCTGATCACCTCAAGGGCTTCAGCAAATCTTCCTTTGGCAGTAAGTGCAACATAAGCATGAGCATTAACTTCTCCAGGGCAATCAATCCTGCAGGGCGATGTGCCGAGCTTATCTATTGCAACTGCTCCAGGGACTGCTTGGGCATAGCGACGATTTATAGCAGTTTTTTTTGCGAGACCCTGATTATAATCACTGTCAGATTCAACAGGACATTTTTTTACACATTCTTCACACCCAGTGCATTTACTGATATCTACATAGCGGGCTTTCTGGCGTATCCTTGCAGTGAAATCACCTTCGCTGCCTTTTAGCTCAATAAGTTCTGCGGTGGCGTGTACATCAATATTCCTGTGCCTGCCGACCTCGACCATCTTTGGCGATATCATGCACATGGCGCAGTCGCCTGTTGGAAAGGTTTTGTCCAGCATCGACATTGTGCCGCCTATCGAAGATTCTTTCTGGACAATATGGACTTTGAATTCGCTGTCAGCAAGATCAAGTGCTGCCTGCATCCCTCCGATACCGCCGCCAACGATTAAGACAGAACCAATTTTATTTTTTTTATCTGCACTCATATTATTTTAATATCCCTTAGTAATTTAACCGCCTCTGTAAAGTGCCTGTCCATCTGAAGCTCTTCAGGGCTTATGCCCATTGCTATCCCTATAAGTTCAGTAAGCAGATATACAGGCAGATGTCCGCTGATGCCATAGTTCGAGCGTATCCTGTCCTGATACGCATCGAGATTCATATGGCACATAGGGCATGTAGTTACAAAACAATTTGCGCCATAGGCTTCGGCGTCTTTTATTATTTTTGACATTAAGATTAAGGATGTCTCGGTGTCATTAATTGCAGCAGAAGCTCCGCAGCAGTCAGTCTTGTAATTCCAGTCCAAAGGTTCAGCGCCAAGCACATTGCATATTTTTTCCATTGACTGGGGGTTTTCAGCATCATCATTCACAGCAATATCTTTGGGAAAACGCGTCAATAAACATCCATAATAACAAACAGGTTTTAAACCATTTAATTTTTTTGTAATTTTATTCGAGATATCTCCGGATTCAACCAAGGGAAGCAGTACCTCAAGTATGCTTTTTATTTCTATCCTCCCCTCGTTTTTTTTTGCCAGATATTTGTTTATCCTATTTTTTAGAACAGCATCATTTTTTAATGTTGTCTGGGATGTAAGCATCCTGCTGTAACAGGAAGAGCAGGGAATAAATATATCGGAAAGGCCTGTTGCATCGGCAATTCCCAGATTCCTTGCAGGCAGGGCTATTGATAAAAAATCATCTGTCTTGCTCGCTGAGGTTGCGCCGCAGCAGTTCCAGTCGTCTATCTCTTTAAGTTCGATCCCTAGTTTAGGAAAGATAAGCTTGTTCTGCAGATCATAGAACTGCGATGAAAGATGGAGCGAACATCCGGGATAATAAGCGACCTGTTCCAATTTCTTATCTGTCATTTTAAGTCCCTGATTTTCTGAAAATATTTTTTATTTCAGAAAATCCCTTTATTGAAAAAAAAGCAATATGCATGCGTTTTTTCTTCAGCATTTTCATCCCTAGCCTCAGCTGTTCGGCAAAAGTTTTAATTATGTCTTTAAACAGTCCTTTTTTTATATCAATAACGGTTTTTTTAAGCTGATAAAGTCCGCCGAGTTCAATCTCATTTACTTTTCCAAAGTGAGATACTGATTTCATGAAAGCATTGTGAAAAGCAGCAACTCCAGACTCAAGAGGAACAAGATGCTCTTTTTTTGACATCTGTTTGAGGGTTTCTGTGATGCGTGCGGTCTGGATGTTGTTCGGGCAGCGCTGGCCGCATGTATAACAGGCAAGGCATTTCCAGACAAGAAGATTATTCAGTGCGCTCTCTCGGTCTCCAAGCAGTATGCAGCGTATAAGCCTGTCAGGAGTTATTCCTGACTCTTCACCCACAGGACAGCCTGAAGCGCAGCGTCTGCACTGATAGCATGAATAAATATTCTGACCTGATCTCTCGACAACTTCTTTTGCCAGATCACTTAAGAGTATCGGTCTTAATTCAACAGTTGTCTCTTTCATAAAACATCACCTTCGAACTGGATTTTACATACGGCGTCCAGCCTGTTGTTTATTATAAATGGAAAAAGCGCTTAAAATAAAATAAATATAAGTTATAAGCCGATAACTATTTAATTACTAATCGTATGACTGGATGATATAATCCTTCAGTAACAGATGGTAAGGAGGCTTTGTTGAAAATAGTATATCTTGACTGTTCTTCAGGCATAAGCGGAGACATGTGCTTGGGCGCGCTTGTCGATGCAGGCATACCTCTTAAAAGACTCGAAAAAGAACTTAAAAAAATCCCTGTCAGAGGATATAAATTAAGCGCAAGAAAGATTAAACGCTCTAGTATTGCTGCAACAAAGGTTGATGTATTAATCGATTTAAAATCAAAAAAACAAAATTCAAAAAAATGGAAAGATATTGAGAATTTAATAAAAAAATCTTCCCTGAATCCTCACATAAAAAATAAAGGTTTGAGAATTTTCAGAAATCTTTTTGAAGCAGAGGCAAAGGTTCATGGAGAGCCTTTGAACAAGATACATCTGCATGAATTAGGCGCGGTTGACTGCATAGTTGATATATTTGGCACGATAATAGGGCTTAATATTCTGGGCATAGAAAAAGTATATGCGTCTGCTGTAAATACAGGAAACGGTTTTGTAAAAACTAAGCATGGGATCCTCCCAGTGCCTGCGCCTGCAACAGCAGAACTTCTCAAACGCGCTTTGATTTATTCTGACGGAACTGATTTTGAACTCACAACACCGACAGGAGCTGCGATATTAAAAGAGACTGTAATCGGGTTTGGCGATATGCCTGAAATGATAGTTGAAAAAATCGGGACTGGCGCTGGAGGACAGGATTTTAAGAGCAGACCGAATGTTTTAAGAATGTTTATAGGCAAAGATTCTCATGGTTTAAAAGAAGACTCCAAAAATATAACAGTCATCGAAACGAATATAGATGACATGAACCCGCAGATTTATGAACATGTGATACAGAGGCTTTTTGAAGCAGGAGCGCTTGATGTTTATCTCATGCAGATAATAATGAAAAAATCCAGACCCGGAATAAAACTCACTGTGCTTTGCAATAATGAAACCAAAGAAGATTTAATGAGGATAATCCTCAAAGAGACAACTGCAATCGGCCTGAGATTTTATGAGGCAGGAAGAAAGACATTAGCACGCGAGATAAAAGAGGTAAATACAAAACTTGGGAAAGTCAGGATAAAAATCTCAAGGCTTGAGAATGAGATTGTTCATGCAACTCCTGAATATGAAGACTGCAAAAGAATTGCAAAGAAACTGAAAATGCCATTGCTGGAGGTTATAAAAGAAATTAATTTAAGGGCAGTTAAAACTAAATAACAGTTCTAGTTTTTCCCTAACAGCATCTCGAGCAAAGCTTTCTGAGCGTGGAGCCTGTTTTCTGCCTGTGTGAAAACAACACTTTGAGTTCCATCCATTATCTCATCTGTTATCTCTTCGCCCCTGTGCGCTGGAAGACAATGAAGAACAATAGCATCTTTTTTTGCATGCGAGAGGATTTTGCTGTTTATCTGATAGTCTTTGAGTTTTTTCTTTTTTGTTTTTGTCTCTTGTTCCTGCCCCATGCTGACCCAGACATCTGTGTAAACAGCATCAGCATCTGATACAGCTTGTTGAGGATCACGAGTTATTTTTATCTCATTTTTTGCATGAGCCTTTGCATTTCTAAGCAGCTCGGCATTAGGCTCATATCCTTCGGGACATGCAATCGTGAGATTAATTCCCATGAGCGCCGATGCCTGAACAAGAGAGTTTGCAACATTATTGCCGTCGCCAATGTAAGCCAGATTGATGTCTTTGAGCCTGCCTTTGTTTTCAAGAATTGTAAGCATGTCAGAAAGCACTTGGCATGGATGGTGTAGATCACTTAAACCATTGATCACAGGAACAGAAGAAGCAGAGGCAAACTCAGAAAGCAGTTTGTGTCCGAATGTCCTGATGACAACAGCATCAAGATACCTTGAAAGGGTTTTTGCAGTATCAGAAATTGTTTCTCCCCTTCCGAGTTGGATCTCGTTTGGAGTGAGATATACTGGATGCGCTCCAAGCTGGTATATGCCAACTTCGAATGAAACCCTTGTCCTTGTAGATGCCTTCTCAAAAAGCAGACCTATGCTTTTTCCGATAAGCGGACATTTATTTACATCGACTCCTGATTTCATCTCAAGAGATCTGTTTAATAGTTTTTCTATTTCTTCTGCAGTTAAATCAAAAAGAGTTAGGAAATGTTTTTTCATTGATAGTTATCCTTTTAATGCAGACTGCTTAATATCTCCCCGAGTATGTCGGTCATAGCATCTATATCTTTTTCCTGAACGATTAATGGCGGAGCAAAGCGAAGCACATTGCCTGCTGTGCAATTTATCAGCAGTCCTTTTGTCAGACATGCTTTAACAATCTCTGCACAATCCCTTGTGAACTCAATTCCAATGAGAAGTCCCATGCCTCTTACATCGACTATGAGATTAGGGAATTCTTCATGAAATTTCCTGAATTCATTTTTCATGTATTCACCCATCCTCTTGCACTGGTCAAGAAGAAATCCGTCTTCAAGAAGTGTTTCGATGGTTGCGATTGCAGCAGTGCATGCAAGCGGATTTCCTCCGAATGTTGATGCATGAGATCCCGGCACAAATGCTGAAGCAATCTTGTCGGTTGCAAGCATTGCGCCAATAGGGAATCCGTTGCCCAGACCTTTGGCAAGTGTCATTATGTCAGGAATGACATTAAAATTTTCGTAAGCAAAAAGTTTCCCTGTGCGGCCAATGCCTGTTTGAACCTCATCGAATATCAGTAGAATATTATTCTTGTCACAAAGTTCACGTACATTTTTAAGATAATCCAGATCAGGGATCTTTATTCCTCCTTCACCCTGAACAGGCTCAAGCATCACAGCACATGTCTTTCCATTTACAGCTTTTTTAAGCGCATCTATATCATTAAAAGGCACATATTGAAATCCGGGCATCAAAGGCTCGAAACCTTTCTGGAACTTCTCCTGCCCGGTTGCTGCAACTGTTGCCAGTGTGCGTCCATGGAAAGAATTGAGCGCTGTTATTATTTCAAACTTATCTTTTCCAAGATGTTCCTTGGCATATTTACGCGCTAATTTTATTGCCGCCTCATTAGCCTCTGCTCCAGAATTGCAGAAAAAAACCTTGTCTGCAAAAGAATGGCTAACGAGGAGTTTTGCAAGTTTTATCTGGGGTTCTATATGATAGAGATTCGAGACATGCATCAGCCTCTGTGTCTGTTTCTGTAATGCAATAACTATTTTAGGATGGCAGTGTCCGAGTATGTTGACTGCAATTCCACCGATAAAATCCAGATATTCTTTGCCTTCGGTGTCCCATACTTTTATGCCGCGGCCTTTACGCAGTACAATCGGAAACCTGTTGTAGGTGTTCATTATAAACTCGGCTGACTCATCAATAAATTTTTTGGTTTCCATGTGAGATAATAACGAAAAATGAAGGAAAAATCAAATTTTCCGCTGATTTTAAAGGATTTTTATATGTGATAGGATGAGTTATAATACCAAGATGAAAATTTCAGTAACAGGAAAAGGCGGTGTAGGCAAGACAACTCTTTCTGCTGTCTTGTCATATCTTTTTGCTTTAGAAGGCAGAAGGGTTATTGCTGTTGATGCAGACCCTGATGCCAATCTGGCATCAGCATTTGGCATAGACAAGGATATTGCAGCAAAAATAAAACCGATAACTGACATCCAAGGTTTGATCGAAGAGAGGACCGGAGCAAAACCCGGGACATCAGGCGGAGTTTTTAAGATTAATCCAAAAGTAGATGACATTCCTGAGGAGTATGGTTATAAAATTGATCCTAAGATATTGCTTCTTAGAACAGGAAAATCAAAGGATGCATCATCAGGCTGCTATTGCCCTGAGAATATTTTTTTAAGGCGGCTTCTCAAGTATCTGGTAACTGAGAGAGATGAGGTTGTGATTGTTGATATGGAGGCAGGGATTGAACATCTCACACGCGGTACAGCAGAGGCAGTGGACGCATTCATAGTTGTTGTCGAGCCCGGGCAGAGAAGCATTCAGACAGCAGGGATTGTAAAAGACATGGCAAAGACACTTGGAGTAAAAGAGGTTTTTGTTGTTGCTAATAAAGTCAGGAATGCAGAGGATATTGATTTTATAAAGAATGGAATAAAAGACATAAAATTTCTTGGTCATATCAATTTCAACAATTCGATAATGGAGGCTGATATCAAAGGAATAGCGCCGTACAAAAATTCTACCGAGATTTTGAATGAGGTAAAAAATATTAAGGATAAGATTTCTAGCATATTAAATGGATAACAACAAGAATGAGATTCGCCAGCATGCGCTTAAAAAAAGAGATGCAATCCCAGCAGAAGTAAGAAAAGCAAAGTCAGCCATGATAGCAGAACAGACTAAGAGCCTCTCTGAATTCAAGGATGCAAGGACACTGTCTATTTACGCATCTTTCAGAAGTGAAGTAGAGACAATCGAGATGATCAAGTCATTGCTGGGCAGTAAGCATGTTGCACTCCCAAAGGTTGATAATGAACTCAAAAAATTAAAACTCTACGAAGTAAAAAATATTGGTGAGCTTGCACTGGGTGCTATAGGGATACTTGAACCCGATGTAACAGAAGACAGATTGATAGAGGCGGGCGACATAGACCTTTTTATTGTTCCCGGAGCTGCATTTGATATTAATGGTTACAGGATTGGTTATGGCGGAGGTTATTATGACAAGCTTTTATCAAAAGCAAAAAAAGATTGTTCATTTATAGCGCTTGGATTTGAAGAACAGATTATTGCGAACATCCCCTTCGAAATTCACGATATTAAGATGCATAAAATTGTCACTGACAATCGATTTATTAATTGTGCAAAATCTTAGTTTTCCCTATAAAATATTCATATAAAAAGATAAGTAATTTAGTTTTGACACATGCTATTTTTTAATGGTAGACTTTTTGAGCCATCTGCTAAAAGGGGATATTTGTGGATATAAAAAAGATAGAAAAAGGCGTCAGGCTTATCCTTGAAGGAGTCGGCGAAAATCCGGACAGGGCAGGGCTGAAAGATACGCCTTTGCGTGTTGCAAAGATGTACGAAGAGATTTTCTCAGGCCTTGAAACGCCAACAGAAGAGATTCTAAAACACATCGAAGGCGAGAGCCACGATGAGATGGTTTTGTTAAAAGATATTCCATTCTATTCTGTATGTGAACATCATCTTTTGCCTTTTATAGGAAAGGCACATGTTGCATATATACCAAGTTCTGGAAAGATCGCAGGGATTGGCGAACTTGCAAGGGCGGTCGAAGTGCTGGCAAAAAGACCGCAGGTTCAGGAGCGTCTTACTGCTCAGCTTGCAGATCTTTTAATGGAAAAACTAAAGCCAAAAGGTGCAATGGTTATAATTGATGCAGAACATCTGTGTCTTAGCATGCGCGGTCTTAAAAAGCCGGGCGCAAGGACAGTGACATCTGCTGTCAGGGGCATATTCAGAACAAAGGAATCAACAAGAGAAGAGCTTCTGGAATTAATCAAGCGCAGAGATTGATTTTCATTAATAAGAAGCAGATATTGCAGTAAGGAGGAAGGATGTCAGCACAATTGATTGACGGAAAGAAAGTAGCGGCAGATATAAGAGAGTCCCTTAAAAAAGATATTGCAGATATGAAAACAAAGGGGATGCAGCCCGGACTGGCTGTTATATTGGTTGGGGAAAATCCTGCATCAAAAAAATATGTTGCTTCAAAGGAAAAAGCTTGTGAGGATATTGGCATAAGAAGCTTTACATATAAGCTTGCTGATACAACAAAACAGGAAGAACTGATAAAGCTTATAGATAATCTGAATTCTGACAAAAACATTCACGGAATATTAGTACAGCTTCCTCTTCCAAAAAATCTGGATGAAAAAGAGGTGATGTATAAAATATCACCTGCTAAAGATGTAGATGGATTTGGGCCTGAATCTCTAGGCAGACTTGTTATGGATGAGCCTGGTTTTGTTGCCTGCACTCCTCATGGCGCAATAAAAATGCTTGAGGCATACGGAATTGACCCGAAAGGCAAAAAGGCTGTTATTATCGGAAGAAGCGTTATTGTCGGCAAGCCGTTAGCTCTGCTTCTTCTAAGAAAAAATGCAACAGTCACTATCTGCCACAGCAAGACTGCGACTCTAAAAGAAGAATGCCTTAGCGCTGATATTCTTTGTGTTGCGATCGGAAAGGCTAAGACAGTAACCGGCGATATGGTCAAGAAGGGCGCAACTGTAATAGATATTGGGATAAATGTTACTCCTGAAGGCAAGATCGTTGGTGATGTTGATTTTGAATCGGCAAAAGAACGCGCAGCTTTTATCACCCCGGTGCCAGGCGGAGCAGGACCTATGACAATAGCGATGCTTATGTATAACACTGTTCTGTCTGCAAAGATGGCTGCTGGAATGAAGATAGAAATATAAGATGGATTTTAATTCAAAACCTGCCATTGTAATAATCATTTTTATTTTTACGTTCCTGTTGAATATTTTTTTCGGTTATTTCAGGGGAAAGAGCATAAAATTTTCTTTCAAATGGTTTCTTTACATACATCTGCCTGTCCCTTTTGTTTTCCTCGTCAGATTTTTATCCCAGGTTGAGATAGTGTATATCCCTGTATTTGCCGTTGCAGCAATAGCCGGTCAGATATGGGGAGGCAAAATGGAGTTTTAGTTGAAGGCAACCTTAATTCTAAAGCCTGGCAAACTTGAGTTCTCTGAGGTTAAGACCCCAAAACCGTCTAAGGGAGAACTTCTTGTAAAAGTTAAAGCAGCGCTTACCTGCGGCACAGATCTGAAAGCGTACAGACAAGGTCATCATGTTATTCCTATGCCAGGATTATTCGGGCATGAGTTTTCAGGTATAGTTGCTGAGGCAGGCAGAGGAGTGAAGAGTTTTAAAAAAGGCGATGAGATTATGGCTGTTCACAGCGCACCCTGCCTAAAATGCATTTACTGTAAAAAGAAGCTCTATAATCTCTGCGAAAATATAATGGATACAAAAGTTCTCGGGGCATTTGCAGAATATGTTCTTCTTCCTTCGCATATAGTAAAACAGAATGTCTTTCATAAACCCAAGAATCTTAGTTTTGAACAGGCTGTGTTCCTAGAGCCTCTGTCCTGTGTTGTCCATGGTATGTATGGTAAGTATATTAGAAAAAATGATACGGCCCTTGTTTTAGGCGCTGGGCCTATAGGTCTTCTCCATCTTATTCTCTTGAAAGACAAGGGAGTTAATGTAATTGTTGCTGGATTAGAAAAGGAAAGATTGAATTTGGCAAAAAAACTAGGGGCAAAACTTGCTGTTATGCCTGATAAACTTCAAGCAGCTGTTAAAAAAATTACTAAAGGTCTTGGTGTTGATTATGTTTTTGAATGCACTGGACAGCCTGATGTATGGCAGTCTTCTGTTGAGCATCTAAGAAGGGGAGGCACTGCTGTTATGTTTGGCGGCTGTAAATCGGGGACTACTGTTACTTATGACACGGGCAGGCTTCATTATGATGAGATTACGATTAAAGGTGTTTTTCACTTTACTCCATCGGATGTTAAAGAGGCTTATAAAATATTAAAGATGGGGAAGATGCCAATCAAAAAACTTATTTCAGGCAGGTACCCTCTAAAGCATACAGAAAAGGCATTTAAAAACCTGTCTGAAGGCAGAGGTATTAAATATTTAATCATCCCTTAACTTCATACTCTTCTGCTTGAAAAAACCACTCTTATATGTTATTCTTTAACCCCTAAAACACACGCCATCAACTTTTCTCTATCTGGTCCTTAATTAGGGATTAAAGCCCATAGGGTATAGAGAAAAAGGCGGAGGAAAAACCAAAGGAGGAAATATGGTAGCAACAATGAAGGAACTGCTTGAGGCCGGAGTTCATTTTGGCCATCAGGTAAAACGCTGGAATCCAAAGATGAAGAGATATATCTTTGGAGAGAGAAACGGTATCTACATAATCGATCTTCAAAAGACAATGAAGGGACTTGAAGAAGCCTACAATTTTGTCAAACAAACCTCTGCTAATAAAGGCTCGATTCTTTTCATAGGCACAAAGAAGCAGGCTCAGGATTCAGTGCTTGAAGAGGCGCAGAGAGCAGGCACATTCCATGTTAACCAGAGATGGCTTGGCGGAATGCTCACTAATTTTTCAACAATAAGAAAAAGCATAGAGAGACTTAAAGAGATTGAGACGATGAAGGAAAACGGGACTTATGATCTCCTTCCTAAAAAAGAAGTATCTGCTCTGGAAAAAGAGCGCGGTAAACTTGAAAAGATTCTCAGCGGAATAAAGGATATGAATGTACTGCCGGCAGCTGTATTTATCATAGATCCAAAGAAGGAAAAAATAGCTGTTGCAGAGGCGAAAAAACTTTCAATACCAATAGTTGCTGTTGTTGATACAAACTGCGACCCTGATGAAATTGATTATGTTATCCCTGGCAATGATGATGCTATAAGGGCAATAAAGCTTCTTGCATCAAAGATGGCAGAGGCTATAATTGAGGGAAGGACAGCTATATCGAAGGCTGAAGCTGAAACAGCAGAAACAAAAACTATAGAAGTTAAGAAAGAAGAGGAAGAGAAAGAAGCAGTCGAGGAGGGAAAAGAATGACGGCTATTTCTGCTGATATAGTCAAAGAACTAAGAGAAAAAACCGGCGCTGGGATGATGGATTGTAAAAAGGCGCTTGCTGAGGCTGGTGGTAATTTTGAAAAAGCAATAGACTGTCTTAGGCAGAAAGGGCTTGCAACTGCCGCAAAAAAATCAGGCAGGCAGGCATCAGAAGGGCTTATTGGTTCATATATTCATATGGACAAGATAGGAGTTCTGCTTGAGATAAATTGTGAAACAGACTTTGTAGCAAAGACAGATGATTTTAAGGGACTTGTAAAAGATATATGTCTGCATGTCGCTGCTGCAAATCCCTCTTATCTTTCTAGCGAAGATGTTCCCGGAGATGTTGTCGAGAGAGAAAAAGAGATATACAGGACTCAGACGACAAACAAGCCAAAAGAGGTCATCGAAAAAATTGTTGAAGGAAAACTCGACAAGTTCTTCGGAGAGCAGTGTCTGCTTGAACAGATATTTGTTAAAGACACTGAGCAGAAACTCAAGATAAAAGACCTTGTTACAGAAAAGATTGCCAAGCTTGGGGAGAATATTGTTGTTAAGCGTTTTGTAAGATTCCAACTCGGAGAAAAATAACAGCTTAAAAAATGGATGCACCCTTAAAGTATAAAAGGATACTGCTAAAGCTCAGCGGCGAAGCCCTTATGGGTGAAAAAGGTTTTGGCATTGACGCTGAGACCGTTTCTTATATAGCAAGTGAGATAAAAAAAGTTGTGAATCTTGGGATTGAGATTGCTATAGTCATAGGCGGAGGAAATATATTCAGGGGTGTTGAGGCAAGCGTAAAAGGCATTGAACGCGCATCAGCCGATTATATCGGGATGCTTGCAACTGTTATGAATGCACTTGCTTTGCAGAATGCATTGGAAAAAAATGGAATACCCACAAGAGTTCAGTCTGCAATAGAAATGAGTCAGCTGACTGAACATTATATAAGGCGCAAGGCAATAAGACATCTTCAAAAGGGCCGTGTGGTCATTTTTGCTGCAGGCACAGGGAACCCATATTTCACAACTGATACTGCTGCTGCGCTAAGGGCGATGGAGATTGGAGCGGAGGTTATACTAAAGGCGACTAAAGTTGACGGTATTTATTCTGCTGACCCTATAAAAGATTCAAAGGCAGTAAGATATGATGAAATAAGTTATATGGATGTTCTAAAAAAAGGTCTTAGTGTTATGGATTCTACTGCAATATCATTATGCATGGACAATAATCTCCCTATAGTGGTTTTTGATCTGAAAGGCAAAAACAATATAGATGATCTTGTTCATGGCAAAAAAATAGGAACTACAGTAGGAGGAAACAATGGAGAAAGAGGTAAAAAGAAAAGCAACTGAAAAAATGGAAGGCGCGATCGAAACTCTTAAAAAAGAGTTTGCTTCAGTTCGCACAGGCCGTGCATCACTTGTACTTCTTGACGGCGTAAAAGCTGATTATTACGGTGTGCCGACTCCTTTGCAACAGGTTGCCTCATTAAGCATACCGGACCCTAGACAGATAGTTATCCAGCCGTGGGATCAAAAAATGATTGCAGAGATAGAAAAAGCAATTCAAAAATCAGACCTAGGACTTACGCCTGTTAATGACGGCAAGGTTATAAGAATAAACATACCTGCACTTACAGAAGAGCGCAGAAAACAACTTGTGAAAGTTGTAAAGAAGCATTCCGAAGATATAAAAGTGGCAATTAGAAACATAAGAAGGGATACAAACGAAGGAATCAAAAAGCTTGAAAAAGATCAGCATCTGAGCGAGGATGATACAAAAAAATCGCTTGATGAAATTCAGAAGATGACTGATTCTTACATAAAAAAGATTGACGAAGCGCTTGAGCATAAAGAAAAAGAGATAATGGAGGTCTAAGGTGACTAGTAATAATTTTATCATTAAAACAGTTGACGCTAAGCTCACTGACATCCAGAATGCACTTAAGCAAGCAGATATAAAAGTTAAGAGCATTATCGAGATTTATAAAGAAGAAGAAAAATCTGATGAGACAAAGTAATGGCGAGAAAGAAAGAACCAAAAAAGCAAGCTAAAAAACCCGCTAAAAAAGCAATTAGACCAGCTAAAAAAACTGTGCAAAAGAAATTAATAACCAAAAGAGCAAAAACTGTTAAAACAAAAAAAATAATAAAAAAAGTTGTCAAGGCAAAACAAAAGAAAAAAATAAGTAAAAATTTTAAGCCTGTTCAAACGCGGGTTGTTAAGGATCTTGATGCAAAAAATAAGTATCTGAAAAAAATCCTCTTACAGAAACGCGAAGAAATTCTCAAAGAAATAAAACAAGAGACATCAAAATATATAAAAGGCGAAAACAGGCAGCTTGTCGATACTGCGCTGGATGACGGTGACTGGTCAGTTGTCGATATCTCGGAGGATATAAGCCTGAGGCAGCTCAGTGCGCAAAGGGAAAAATTGCTTAAGATAGACGAATCATTACGTAAACTGGATGAAGGCTCATATGGGATATGTGAAATCTGCGGCGAGGGGATAAGCGAACAAAGATTAAAGGTATTGCCTTTTGCAATAAACTGCAGGGACTGTCAGGAAAAGATAGAGGAATTAGAGGCAATAGAAAAAGCATCGCCTTTGACATGATCAGTAATGAATTTTTTCGAGAAAAAGACCTTTTGCAGGAGCATTGATTCCGGCCGCTTTTCTATCTTTTAATAGAAGTATTTTTTTAACATAATCGGGACTGATTTTTCCTCTTCCTGCTTCAACCAGTGTGCCAACGATGTTTCTCACCATATGTCTGAGAAAGGCATTTGCCTCTATCGTAATTTTTATATAGTCGCCTTTGAAACTTGCGGTCATGAAATCAATTCTCTTAATTTTTTCGATTTTAAGCGAGGTTATTTCTCGTATGGGAGTTTTTGCACCGCATCCAGAACCTCTGAAAGATGAGAAGTCATGCCTTCCCTTAAAGAACCTTCCTGCTTTTTTCATTTGTGAGAGGTCAAGACTGAAAGGCAGATGCCAGGCGTATCTGTATAAAAATGCCGAAGAATAGGGTGTATTTGATATCAAGTAAAAATAGGTTTTTCCTAATGAATCATATCGTGGATGAAAATCTGAAGATGCTTCTTCAGCCTCAATAATTTTTATGTCTTCTGGAAGTAAAGAATTTAGCGCCTTTTGTAATTTCAATGTCTCAAGATTGGAAGCTGTAAGAAAAGAAGCAACCTGTGCAAATGCGTGCACGCCTGCATCAGTTCTTGATGCGCTTGTCAAACTGATTTTTTCACCGGTGATATTTGATAATTTTTCTTCTAATATTCCCTGTATGGTTTTGTCGCTATTTTGTATCTGCCAGCCATGGTAGTTAGTCCCATCGTATTGTATGACAAGTTTAATATTTCTCATGCAGATATAATTAAATCAAGCTTATTCATTGGTCAAGATTAATAAAAAACAAAAGAGGCTGTAAAAGTATCTGTAAGACTAGTTTCCTTCTACATAGCTTTCAGTAATATTTCTTGTAAACAGATCCACGAGTTCAGGATCGAATTGTGTGCCTGCATTTTTTTTCAATTCCTCTATGGCATTGCGAAATCCATAATTAGGCAGGGTTGCTTGTTTATGAAAAAATTTTCCTATATATCTGTATGAATTTCTGTTCATCATAGAATCAAAGGCTTCAGCAATTGCTATCATACGTGATTCCATGGGGATAGCCTCTCCCTTAAGCCCTGCAGGATAACCTTTGCCGTCATATCTTTCATGATGATACATGACCATCGGAGCAATATCAGAATAGAAATTTATAGGGTACAGTATATCATATGCATATTTAGAATGATCTTTGTAATCTTCAGTGGATTTTATTTCATTAATTCTAAGTTTTAAAAAGCCGATGTCGTGCAGCAGGCATGCCAGATATAGCCTTTTCTTTTCTTCTTCAGACATATTAATCATTCGTGCCATCAGCAAACAATATTTTGCAACGCGCTTTGAGTGTCCGCGTTTATCATTTATCAGACTGTCCATAGTGTCAACAAGTATATTTGTAAGGTGTATCTCGTAGTTTTTCTGATCTTCAGAAAATTTTGCTTTTGTGATTGCAATTGCAGCCTGATCAGCAAAATAAGACATTAATTCTTCGTCTTCAAGGTTGAAAAAACCTTTCTTTTTATTGATGATCTGGAGCACTCCTATAGCTCCTGTGCTCAGCCTGAGAGGAGCAGACATAATTGACCTGGTTTCGTATCCTGTTATTTTGTCTATCTCTGAATCAAAGCGCATGTCATCCCTGGCATTATCAATGCGTATAATCGCCTTGTTTTCCAAAACCCATCCGGCAATGCCTTGAGACTTTTGAATGGAAAATCCTAGAAGTTTGCTGGATTGGCTTCCTTTTACAATTCTGAACACAAGCCTGTCATTTTCAAGAAGCAGGATTGAGCCTGCATCAGCTCCTGTTATCTTCAAGGCACTCTCCATAATATTTTCGAGAAGCAAATCGCTGTGTGCGATTTCTCTCATGTTTCTGGTTGTTGTAAGAAGGATATTTAGTTTATTGCTGTATTCATCTATTGTTCTTATTGCGTTTCTGGAAGCTATATTTGCGATGTAAAGCCCTAACACGACAAGCCCTGCAACAATTGAGAGAATCGTTATAATAGAAGGCATTGGTATATATTCGAGCAATAGATATAAAAATCTGACGATCAGAAAAAGCAGGGTATAAACGATAAGTAAAACTATGCCGTTTAGAACTCTTATGGAGTGTTTTATTGAATCAACTACTGCTTTTTTTTCTCCTGAAGATTCAAGCATATTTTTATAATTATCGAGCAATTAATTGATAATGTCAATAATTTTTTAAGATAAACATAAGAAAACTCAAAAAACAATTAAAGCTTGAATAATGAACGCCTAAAATATAAAATTATTCTATGAGAATTTTGAGACAAACAAATGAAATTAAAACTTTCCTTAAACTTCTTGAACATAGAGCTTCAGGTATTACTCCTCTGATAGAAAAAACAGTCAGGGCAATACTTAGTGATGTGAAGAAGAATGAAGACAGCGCTGTTCTTAAATATACTAGAAAATTTGATGACCCTAATGCAAAGAGCCTGGCATTCTCAAAAGCTGAGATTTTAAGATTTTCACGCAAGGCTGACAAAAAAATAGTTAAGGCTCTGGAGATTTCCGCAAAAAGAATAAGAAAATTTCACGAACTGCAGAAAGAAGAATCCTGGATTATTCAGGATAATATTTATAAAAAACGTTTCTTATCTAAAATCAATCTTAGTTCAAACATTCTTGGCCAGATAATTCAACCGATTGAAAGAGCCGGAGTTTATGTGCCCGGAGGAAAGGCGTCTTATCCGTCCAGCGTTTTGATGAATGTGATACCAGCTCAGGTAGCAGGCGTCAAAGAGATTGCGATATGCTTTCCAACACCTAAAGGTGAAATAAATCCCTATGTAATGACAGCAATAAAAATGCTCGGAGTCAATGAAGTTTATAAAATCGGAGGGGCGCAGGCGATCGGAGCAATGGCTTACGGGACAAAGACGATAAAAAAAGTCGATAAGATCGCAGGTCCCGGGAATATTTATGTTGCTACTGCAAAGAAAATTGTTTTTGGCGATGTGGACATTGATATGATTGCAGGTCCCAGTGAGATTTTAATAATAGCGGATAAATCTGCTGTTCCGTCATTTGTTGCAGCAGATTTGCTGAGCCAGGCAGAGCATGATGAATTTGCGTCTTCAGTTCTTGTTACAGATTCTGAAAATTTTGCTCAAAGGGTGACGAAGGAGCTCGAAATTCAGCTTTTAAAATTGAAAAGAAATACGATTGCGTACAAATCCATCGATAAGTACGGAGCTGTTATTATCACAAAAAATATAAAAGATGCTGTTTCGATCTCTAATGAAATTGCACCTGAGCATCTTGAGATTATAATCAAAAAGCCTGAATATGTTATTCCAATGATAAAAAATGCAGGAGCAGTTTTTATTGGACAATGGACACCAGAAGCTCTTGGAGATTATTCTGCAGGGCCTAATCACACGCTTCCAACAGGCAGAACAGCAAGATTTTCATCTCCGCTTGGAGTTTATGATTTCATCAAACGCACAAGCCTGCTCTCATTCTCAAAAAAAGGATTCGATAAACTCGCCTCTACAGTAGAATCAATCGCTGACGCAGAAGGGCTCGAAGCGCATGGTAATACGATAAGAGTGAGAAAAAAGAAGAAATAACAGCTGATTCATTATTTAGTTTTTCTCATGTTTCGGCTTATCAATAAAATGCGGGAAGTGTCTCTAGTTTTCCTTTATGCGAACGTTACATTTTTGTCATTGATTTGCAAATCATTTTTTGCAGTTCGGGCATTCAGTTCGTGACATCAGCCAGAATAACCAATTACTCGGGCTATGACCGCTGATGCCATGCCAGAACCAAGCTGCCCTACAATTTGGGCAGCGTAAGGCAACAATCAAAAATATTAAGCTTAGTAGACTGATGATAATGCCACCGATTATTAATATTGCAGTCAGAGCAGTTAGCGTTGTATCTGCTATTGTAATGCCGCCGAACAGTGCAACAGTGCCTAGAAGAATTAAAATGAAGGCTAAATTCAGCTTCCACATTTGACGTGTCTTTTTAATTATTGAATTATCAAACATTGATTATTATCCTCACAAAACGACAGCCATCAGCCGCCAGGGCACAGAGGCCTGCTTTAACCGTCAGTTTATTATCAGTTGCAATTTTTTTGTTAAATGTCACCTTCATTTTAGTTTTCAATTAATCTTATCATTATGACTGACAAGAGCCCGAATAGGACGACCTGAACAATAAAAGATAATATTTTATTTTGATTCTTTGTTTTGGTTTTTATTATATATTCAACCAAGCCTGCCAGTAACGAATATATTATGATTATGGCAGATATAGCAATAAATTTTTGTTTGGATAATGCCTTAAATAACGAGAGGAATGAAAAAAAACCAATGCCAAGAAATATAGGTAACAGGAATATCGCAATTATCCGTAAGATTTTTCTTTGTTTTAAGCTCTGCAGATCAGATTTGGCCTTTTCCTCAACAAGAAGTTTATCGATATTATTCATATTAGCCGGTGATAATTAATGCATTTTTTATGGCGCATGTTTATTTTTTTTTATGATTCTATATCTGTCGATAAGTTTTGTCAAGAAAACTTCAGAGCTAAAATAATCTTATGCTTCTGCGTTATATGAAGGAAATCCCTCTACTCATGCTCTCGCAATTTATGATATTATAAAACAATTTTCACGGAGATAAAAACCAATGCTCATAAAGATCACTGAAGATAATCTTGAAGAGGTTTTGAAAGAAGCTGCTGCTGTTTTGCACAAAGGCGGCATCGTAGCATATCCCACAGAAACATTTTATGGCCTCGGCGCAAAGTTCGATAATGAAAACGCCTTAAAAAGGCTGTATGAATTAAAAAGCAGAGAAGATGATAAACCTTTTCCTTTGATAATTGGCAGTAAAAAAATGCTTTCTTTGCTTACGGAAGATGTGAACGACAAAGCTGAATTGCTGATTAAAAAATTCTGGCCGGGCCCTCTTACTCTTGTATTCAAGGCAAAAAAGGAGCTCTCGATCTATATAACTGGAAAAACAGGCAAAGTCGCGGTGAGGATTCCCGGAGAGTCTATAGCATTGAGGTTTGCTGAATTGTCAGGGTTTCCGATAACGACTACGAGCGCTAATCTTTCAGCGTCAAAACCTGCTGGATCCGCAGATGAGGTAATAGAATATTTTAAAAAAAGAATCGATATAGTTATAGATGGAGGAAAGACTTCTGGCAGAATGCCGTCAACAATAGTTGATGTAAGCGAAGAGAATATTAAAATTCTCAGGAAGGGCACAGTTGAGGAATCGGCTATTGGAAAAATTTTTGTCTAAGCTTCGTCATTTGCTTCTTCTATAATATCAAGAATATTTTCAATATATTTTTTATTACGCTGCTGCTCCTTGTAAAGAAAGTCTTTTCCGATTGCTATGGATATCTGGTCAGCATAGTACGCAATTAATTTTTTGTCTTCGTCGCTGAAGGAGCCGTGTTTTTTATTTATTAATTCCAGGACTCCTATTGTTGTAGAATCTTTGAATACAGGCGCACATAGTATGGAATTTGTTTTGTAACCTGTAATCTTATCTACATCAGGATAGAATCTTGAATCTTCCATAACATTATTAATGCTTACAATGCTGTTTTTCTCGACAATCCATCCTCCTATGCCCTGAGATTTAGGGATTGCAAGCCCTAACAAAGCAGCCCTTTTGCTTCCGACAACTATTCTGAATACAAGCCTGTCTTTTTCAATAAAAAGAAGTGAGGCTGCGTCAGCTTTTATAGTCTCAACAGCATATTCAACAATGCTTTCAAGGAGTACTTCACCATGATCAATGTCTCTGATGTCCTGTGCCGGTTTTAATAGATTTCTCAGCTGGATTTTATGGTCGTCTATTTTATCCAAGGCATTTTTCGTAATATCTCTGGTTTGGTATAGCGCTGCTACAATCAACAATGCAGCAATGCACATGACAGTTATAGCAAAAAGAGTTTCAGTATGACCTGAAGGTGAATATAAAAATCTTGCAATCAGGAGAAGGATAGCAAAAACTATAAAGATGTAAATACGATTAAGGATTTTTACCCTATGACTTATTTCTTCTTTTATTTTTCTGTTTTGTTCATCACTGTCTGATTCAGAAAATTGCATTCGGCCTCTTTCAGCTAAAAATTTTGATAAAAATCTAAAATGAACTTATCTCTAAACTTGGCACGAGCGCCGCTATTATTCTAAGCTGATCTGTAACGAGCAATATGCCGAAAAGAATAAGTATAACTCCGCCTGCTGTCATCACGAAACGCAGATAGCGTTGGAGTTTTTTTGAGTAATTCAGAAAACTGTTGATGGCAAGCGATGCGGCCAGAAAGGGGAGCGCAAGGCCTGCGGAATATATAGCCAGCAATTTTATCCCCTCAAGCATCGAGGCTTTTGATCCGGCATAAATAAGGATTGTTCCAAGTATCGGACCTATGCATGGGGTCCATCCTGTTGCAAATGTCATTCCTACAATAACCGTTCCTAAATATCCAGCAGGTTTGCTGCTCAGATGTATTTTTTTCTCTCTCATTAGCAGACTTATATTGAGAATCCCTGATATTGAGAGTCCGAAGATGATGATTACAACCCCGCCTACAATCCTGATCCAGTCTTTATATTCAAATAAAACTCTCCCTAGATAAGAAGATGAAGCGCCCAGCAGGATGAATATTAGAGAAAATCCTGCTATGAATAATAATGAATGTTTAATAGTGAGTGTTCTGATTCTTTTTTTGTCTGCATCAGCAGTTAATTCCTCAAAAGAAATGCCGGTTATAAAAGAGATGTATGATGGAAGCAGAGGAAGAACGCATGGAGACAGGAATGACAAAAGACCTGCTATAAATGCAAAGGATACTGAGACATCTTTCATAGTCAACCTTTCTTTTTAAAGATTTATTTTATATCCCGCCGCATTCAGAAGTATCGCCTTTGATCTTTTCTACTGCGTGCTGAATTACATCCAATACCGCGGCGAGATTCTCTTTTACTGCCTTGGGACTTCCCGGCAGGTTTATTATTAATGTCTTTCCCTTTACACCGGCAACTGCTCTTGAAAGCATTGATCTCCTTGTTTTTTTAAGGCCTTCTATTCTCATTATTTCCGGGATGCCGGGTATCTCTTTTTCAATGACCTCAAGCGTTGCATCCGGAGTAACATCTCTAGGTGAAAGTCCTGTCCCGCCTGTTGTTATTATAAGGTCGACTTTGTCGGAATATTCGAGCAATTTGTTTTTAATCAGATTTTTTTCATCAGGGATAATATCATAATATTTGATCTCCGCCTGAATTGATTTGAGTGTTTCCTTAATCGCAGGACCGCTTAAATCCTCTCTCTCACCCCTTGAACCTTTATCACTCAGTGTGAGTATGGCAACGCTTATCATCCTACAATGACCTCATCGCCTGTTTTTATCCTGCCGCCTTTTAAAACCTTGACGAAGATGCCTTCCTTGGGCATTACACAGTCGCCTGCCTGATAATATATGCTGCACCTCGTGTGGCATTCTTTGCCTATCTGACTGACTTCCAGCTCAACATTGCCTATTCTCATCTTTGTCCCAATCGGCAGTTCTGGGAGAACAATCCCTTCGGTTGTCAGATTCTCGGCAAAGTCTCCGGGATTTACTTTCAGTCCAAGAGCCTGCATTTTTTTGATGCTCTCGATTGCAAGCAGGCTTATCTGCCTGTGCCATTCACCTGATGCATGTGCATCGCCTTCTATCCCATAGTTTGTCCGGATTACAGCCTCTTGAATCGGTTTTTTGCGGACACTTTTCTTAGCGCTTATGTTGATTGCAATTATTTTCCCTTTCATTTCTTTAACCTTAGATATTCAATTAGTCCTGCAAGTCCGCCGCATGCCAGGGCTAAAAACCATGCGAAAGACATTGCTGTAGCTGTCTCTGCTCCTATACCAATAAGCCCGAATAAAAGTACAAAAGACCATTCTCTTATTCCAAGTCCTGAGATCGAGACAGGCAGAGTTGAGATAGTGATTATTATCGGAAAGAAAATAAAAAAGTATATAAGGGGAATTTCCTGTCCTAATCCGAGTGAAATTACATACAGGGAAAAGGTGCTTATTATCTGAATTAACAAGGAGAGTAAAAGTGTTTTTAATATAAGGCTTCTGCTGTTTTTGTATTCGTCGAAATAATTGTAAAAATCTGAAATAATTTTTATTTTTTTGCCGAAACGCAGCCCGAATATCATCAGGCTGACAATAATAAATGAGATGATGATTACAGGCAGAAGCCATTCTATAAGAGTGCCTTTAATGTAGCTGTAGCCTGCAATATAGGAAAAAATTGCGATCAACATAATTGCTGCAAATCCCACATATCTGTCCATAAAGACAGAGGCCAGACTTGTGCTTCCGCAGTTGATATCCTTGTATAAATAATAGGTCTTTACAGCATCTCCTCCTATAAGGCCGGGGAGAAATGTATTGAAAAAAGAACCTATCAGATAATAGGAAAAAAGTTTTTTTGTCCTGAATTCTTCTGGGAGAAGCATCCTCCATCTTATTGTTGATATATAAATGGAAAAGACATATAAAAGAATTGTCAGTAAGAAGGCAGATGGATTTATTGTTTTCATGATAGAAAATACTTTGTCTGTTCCTGCATTTGACAAAACATAATAAAGCAGACCGGAACTTACTGCCAGCTTTATTATCAGCAAAAGTATTTTCTTAATTCCCGGGGCCAAGGACTCTCTTTATTATGTAGATTGGTTTTCTCTGGCTTTCATGGTACACCCTTACCAGCATCTCGCCGAGGAGCCCCATACCTACAAGTTGAATTCCTACTATTATCAACAGCACCCCAAGCAAAAGCATTGGTCTGCCGCCTATTGGTGTGCCAAAAAATATCTTGTCTATACTCAAATAAAGCGAGATAAGAAATCCAAGAATGCTGCTGAATAAGCCGATTGGACCGAAAAACTGCAAAGGCTTTGTAGAAAAACTCTGAAGAAACTTTACATTTATAAGATCTAAAATAACCTTAATCGTTCTGGATAGGCCGTATTTTGATTTTCCTCTTAATCTCGGATGATGAGTTGTCTCGACCTCTGCGATTCTGACGCCATACCAGCTTGCAACAGCAGGAATGAACCTGTGCATCTCACCATAAAGTTTTAAGTTTTTTATTACATCTCTTCTGTACGCCTTTAAAGAGCAGCCGTAATCATGGAGATTAACGCCTGTAACCTTGCTGATTATAAAATTAGCGATCATAGAGGGAAGTCTTCTTGTAAAAAATTTGTCTTTTCTTTTTTTCCTCCAGCCGCTTACAAGGTCATTGTCTTTCATAAGTTCCAAAAACTTAGGTATGTCTGCAGGATCATTCTGGAGATCTCCGTCCATTGTGATAATTACATCTCCCTTTGCAAAATCAAAACCTGCTGCAAAAGCAGCTGTCTGGCCGAAATTCCTTCTGAGGCTCAAAATTACGACATTCTTATCTTTTGATTGTATATTTTCAAGCAAGCTGAGTGTCTTGTCTGTGCTCCCGTCATCAATGAAAATAATTTCATATTCAAGACCCAGTTTATCCAGAACATCTTTGATTTTTTGATGAAGAATAATTACATTTTCTTCTTCGTTATAAATCGGCACTACAATAGAAAGTGTCATCAGTAGCTAGTTATCCTTTGTTTTTGTATTCCCTTAAAATCATTGCATGCAAATATTGTGTATTTTCTGATTGCCCTGCCTTTTACATTAACAGTTAAAAGCTTTTTCTCGCATTTTGCGAATCCCTTTAAAAGGGCATCTGGCATTGCGATTTCATCTATTGTAACAAAAATTGCATTTGAATGAATGAAGTTTTCAAAGCCCGGCCAGAGGTCGTACTGATTCATTCTCCTTCCGAGATTTATGCAGTATGTAACAGGTCTGCCTTTTACATAAAATGCAAGTTCGCTTGTAACTTGATATCTGTCGGAAAATATGAAGAAATCACCCTTTTTTGAAAGTTCCTCTGAAATAACGCTGACTTCCTTGCCGAGTTCTTTCCATCCTATTATTCTGGAGCTAGGATCTAATTTTACCGGCAGCTTAAGGACTTGTGAATAGTGAGCAAAAGCAGTAAAAAGAACTGCTAAAGCAGCTCCTGCAATTATTGTCCATTTCAGAGAATTTTTCAGAGTTTCCCATCTTGTTATGAAATATGCTGAGAATGCGATGAATCCCGACGCATATCCGGTTAATGCCCAGTTTGACTGAACCTTTGCCTGAATGCTCTTAAGGATAAAGAACAAAATTACAGGCACAGAAAAACATAATAAGAATTTTCCCTTTGTGTCAGTTTTTAATTTGTAAAATGAATAAAACATCAGAACAAATATTACAGGCGTTGCCAGCAGTATTTGCGAGCCCAAAAATTCTCCAAAAGTTTTAATAGACCATTGCAAGCCCTCAGCTATATGTGTTTGGCCTGCAGTATGTTTGAATGTGACCCAATCATTAGCTGCATTCCAGTATATTACAGGGCTGAAAATAATTGCGCTAAGAACAAGACTGATGTAAGGCCATTTTGAAAATAAAAGGCGTCGGTGCTGTTTCGAGGTTAGCAGGAATATTAATGCGCAGGTGAAAAATAAAGCCATGGTGTATTTAGTAAGAAGTCCAGCGCCTGTTGATAAACCCAGATAAATCCAGTAAGCAGAGCTGTTGTTCTCGATGGCTTTCCAGAAGAGAAAGAGCGACAATATCCAGAAAAATATAAATGGTGAGTCTATTGTAAAGATTACTCCGTATACTGAATAAAGAGGGACGACCTGCATTAGTATTCCTGCAATTAGTCCTGTCCTTTCATTGTAGAGTTTTTTGCCTAGGATATATAAAACAATACTGCTGAGCGTGGAAAACACGACGGCCATAACACGTATTCCAAAAACATTATCTCCGAAAACTGCTGTTCCAAGCGCTATAAGATATGCGATCATCGGCCCTTTTGAGTAATAGCTTAAGTCGAGCCTTCTGGACCATTCCCAGTATTGTGCTTCGTCAGGACTCAGGTCAACGATTCCGCTAGAAATGAAGTAAATCCTGAATAGACTTATTGCAGCCAGAAATGAAATAAATAGAGTACTGTAAGGTTTTGATTTATATCTTGCGGATAATTTTTTATAACAAAAGATTACGATTAAAGAGATTAGAATACCGATCAATGCTCCGGCTATAACGTCGGATGGATAATGTACTCCAATATATACTCTTGAAAGTCCGACCAGAAAAGCGATTGCTATTAAAATCCATTTAAGAAATGTTCTTTGAATAGATCTGTGATATGACAGAGCAAATATAATGGCAGAGGAATTTGCAGCATGGTTTGAAGGCATTGAAAAAGAACCAGTGCAGCCGACCAATAGTCTTATGTTTTCTAAAGAATTGCACGGCCTTATACGTTCGAAGATGTGTTTAACTAAATTCGAGCCCCAATCTGTGAGCAGCATGGATACTATAGTAAGAAATATCGGAATAAGCGCATTTTTTTTATCTTTGCTTATTAGCCATGCCATAGTAACCAAAATAAACAGGAAGTAATATCTTGAGATAAAAGGCATAGCTACATCAAAAAAACTATTCTGAATTGAAACGTTTACAAACCGGAATATTATGGTATCAATCTCAGGCAGGTTCATCTCAAATCTATCTCCGGGGAAATAGTATGTATTGAATTTTTACTTTTAACACAACTGTTTATTATACTTTAACAGAGTTCTTTATTCTACGCTCAAAATCATATCAGTGTAATATTTTATCTGTTTCTTTTTTCATCAACAAGAATTATTTTCATTATATCGATAGGTGTTGTATTGTGCCTGTCAGCTGCTTGTTTAAGGGTTTCTCCTTCTTTTGTCTGAATATTTTTCTCAGACAGTTTTTTCTTCGCTTTATTGATATCCAACTTGTTTTCTTCGATGATCTGCTTCAGTGTTTTTCTCCCGAGCCCTGTGCCTGCGAACTTTTCATCTACTTGTTCAGGGGTGTAGCTTATTATTTCACCTGCTGTATCTTTCTTCTCGTATTTTTTTATGATTTTATAAATCTCGAGCGGAGAAGTGTTGTGATTTTTTGCTATTTTTTCTATAGAATCATTTGATGATTCAATCTTAAATCCATTTTTTTTGAGCTCTTCGACTGCAAGATTTAGATCCATATCCATTTTTTTAGCAAATGATTTCAAGGAGAGAAGTTCTGCATGACCAAAGGGAGGCTCCAGTTCTTTGCTTGTGACCCATGAATTTTTAAGATAATCGCTGAATTTTATTACATAGTTGAGAGGAGGAATAGTGTAAATCGACGCTATAACAAATATAGCTGTTATCACAGATGCAATTGCCATCTCTTTTTTTAAGGACAATACGCGCTCTGCCTTTTTTACAATGTAGGTTGTGAACACAGCCCAGTTAAGATAGATGTGGTATACGGCTCCAATAATAAAAAGCAGGCTTGTCAGTACATGCATATCTATCCAGTTTTCTTTTGTGAGAAAAAAGAATTTCCATTTTGTCCAGTATGCTATTCTGCCGGCCGGCACAAAATAAAGTACAATCCCTGAGATAGTCATGAAGATAGTGCTAAGTGCTGTAAGAAGACTTATAAATCCTTTTGTGTGAAATTTTCTTTCTGTCATTGTTTTCTCCTTTTTTTAATAAGTGGGTATCTTATCGGTACATCTTTGTAGTCATTGTCTCTTCTTTTGCCCATGTCTTTGCAGACAGACCCGGGCCATTTGAAGTCCTTTATCTCCTGAATAATAATGATTCTTTAAGCGGCCTGTTGCCCATGCGTTTTGCGTATGCCCACTGGAGCTCCTGAAAGAGATCTATGTCTTTTGGCCCGAACTTTCAGGACTCGATCTTTCTCATCTGTGTCTTCACCTCTTTTGTGCTGCAAAGACTAAGGTTAATAAAAAGTAGCCTTTTCAAAAGTCCCCCTGAAAATATATTTATTGCCTGAATAGTTTCGCCTCTGTCTTTCTTGCAAACCATACGAGCGCGAGCATTACAGGCACTTCTATCAACGGCCCGATGACAGTTGCAAGTGCGACAGTTGAATTAAATGCTGTTATGGCTATTGCGATTGCTATCTCAAAGTCTCTTCCTGTTGAATTAAAACCGACTGCAACGGAATCTTTGTAGTTAAATCCGAGTTTCCAGCTTACAAGATACACAACCACAAACATTATCCAGAAAAAGAGCGTCATTGGTATTGCCATCTGCACGATCAAAAACGGTCTTTCGAGTATTAAATCGCCTTTCAGCGCGAACATTACTATAAGCGTGAAAAGCAGGCCTGATATGGATATGGTATCGAGATGAAACTTGAGCCTGCTGAACCACTGCTCACCAAACTTTTTCACTCCAATAAGTCTTGTGAATATGCCGGCTGCAAGCGGAATGCCGAGATAAAGAACTACGCTTTCTGCAACAACCCATACATCAAAGTTCAGCTCACCGAGCAGTAACTTTGCGTAGACAGGGATGAGCAGCATCTGGATTATCGAGTTCAGCGCTACAAGTATTATTGCGAGAGGGCCGTTGCCTGCTGAAAGATATGTAAAGACAATCACCATTGCAATACAGGGCGCAAGCCCATAGAGAACAAGCCCTGTATAAAGATCAGGCTCGCTGCCAAGGAATAACTTTGCGAGCAGCAGCATGAAAAACGGCGCTACAGCATAGTTGAAGAACATTACGATCACAAGCTGTTTTGGAGATTTTGCTGCTTTGCCGAGGTCTTCAAATCTGATATTTGCCATCGCAGGATACATCATCATGAAGAGACCGACGACTACTCCGAGCGCCAGAGTGTTTGGTATGCTGAATTGGTATGTGCCATGAAAGATTGATTTGATCGCATCAATAGGCGGCGTGAGTTCAAAATTTGAAATCCCGTACCACTTGCCGATTGCAATACCGATAATCATGCTCGCAATTACAAAAGCAGGAAGAAGTCTGAAATTATGGAGCTTCTCAAAAAATCTTCTAAGCATTTTTTATTCTTTCCATAAAATGAATTTTATTTTTAATCTTGCTGACTTCTATTATTGACGATTTCTTTTTGAGAAAATCCTCAAGTCTCTTCATGTCTTTTTTGGCTGCTTCTTCAGGGATTTTCTCTATAACTGAAAGGATCAAAAATCTTTTAAACATATCTGAATTATCGATCCTATAATGAATCCATTTGCCCTGTTTTCTGTCTTTAATCAGCCCTGCTTTTTTTAATATGTTCAGATGAAAAGATATCTTGGGCTGAATGAGATTCAGAGCTGCCACGATATCGCAGACACACAATTCTTCATTACCGAGAAGCTTTAATATTCTGAGTCTGGTTTTGTCGGATAAAGCTTTTAATATATTGAGTATGTCCTGCATGATGGTTACATTTCTGATTTGATGAGTTCTATAATTTTTTTGACATCTGGCAAAGGCTTGCCCGAATGTTTTAGCTTTTTGTTTATCAGAAGTCCTGGAGTTGAGAGCGTATATTTCATGATTTCAGCTATATCTGTTATTTTCTCAACCTTTGCGTCTATTCCTATCTGCTTTAAGGCTGCTTTTGTCATCTCTTCCATTTTGTAACAGTTTGCACAGCCCGGTCCCAATATTTTTATTATCATAATTTCCTCCATTTTATTTGTTATGTATCATCTCAGCTGCAGCAAGAAGCCCTGCCTTAATGATCAGCTCAGAGGGGATTGTCTCGTATGTTTGGTTATTGAATTTAATCGTTCTGCATTCATTGTCCCCGCATGGACCGCAGCATGGCCTCTGCCCAACATCAGCCTTTATCCAGTACTCAAGCGGCCTTTCTGCAATCAATATGGAGTTGGATTCCAAAGGCGTTTTCTTAAAGGCGGATATATCCATAACAGACTTTTCCAGAACAACATCTATATCCAGATGAGAGAGGGATTTTTTCAATAGAAGATATGCTTTTTCGATCTCCTCTTCAGTTGATCCGCATCTATCGCAGGTCTGGTTATTGTTGATGAGCAGACGCTGCCATGTGATGGTGAGAGTTTTCATTTATAGTATTGCGTTGAACAGATATCCAACCAGTATTATTGTTATGGTCATTATGCCGACAAATACAGCAAGCAGAGGCAGTTTAATAACTTTTCTTAAAATTATCATTTCAGGCAGAGATAATGCAGTGACTGCCATCATAAATGCGAGCACTGTGCCTACAGCAAGTCCCTTGCTTATCAGGGCTGAAACAATCGGTATTATTCCTGCAGCATTTGAATAAAGCGGAACTCCGATAATAACTGCCAATGGAACTGCAAATAGATTATCAGAGCCTGCGTATTTAAGTAAAAAATCCTCAGGAACATATCCGTGTATGAAGCTGCCGATGCCGATGGCAATGAGAATAAAAAGCCATATCCGTTTGAGAATGTCTATTGTATTCAGCCTGGCGTATTGAATTCTCTCCCTGAATATCAGCTTTGGAGACTCAAGATTCTCAGAAGAGTGGATTTTGTATACATATTCTTCTACCCATTTTTCGAGTCTCAG
Organism: Nitrospiraceae bacterium; assembly: GCA_021373015.1. NCBI lineage: Bacteria > Pseudomonadati > Nitrospirota > Nitrospiria > Nitrospirales > Nitrospiraceae > Nitrospiraceae bacterium. The sequence goes on along the minus strand of JAJFTJ010000006.1, from coordinate 11,705 downwards.
TTTTCCGATAATGATGCCGCTTAGTATTGCGACTATAAGTCCTGTCCCTATATAAAGTGCTGTTAGCTTCCAGCCGAGCAGTCCCCATAGCAGAACAACAGCGATCTCATTTACCATGGGCGATGCGATAAGAAATGAGAATGTAACTCCAAGAGGGATGCCTGCCTCCACAAAACCGATGAACAAAGGCACTGCAGAACACGAACAAAACGGAGTTACAACTCCAAGCAGGGCTGCGAGGGTATTTCCTATAAATTCTTTTTTATGCGATAAGATTCTTCTTGTCCGCTCTGGAGAGAAGTAGCTTCTTATTATTGAGACTGCAAATATGACTGCTGCAAGCAGCAGGAATATCTTTATAGTGTCATAGACAAAGAACTCCAGAGATCCTGAAAGACGTGATCCCTTCTCAAGGCTTATTAAATCGTAGACTATGTATTCCGAGATTTTTTTCAACATTGGTTTAATATATAAAGCATTTTATATATATCACAAATTTCTGCGGTAAGTCAAGGGGGATTTAATTTTTATGTTTTTTTCTATAATCAGATGGTTTTTCTGTCAGTCCATCACTTCCCCATATTCCGAGTTTCTGCTCTCTAGCCTTGAGCTGGGCATCTCTTAATTGCTCCACATATTTTACATTTGGAGTGATCGTATAGAGCACTGCATATCCGTCGCTCAACATTTTGGCATTAATCATATCCCCGTCTTTGGTATAAACATAGCAGAGCAGACGGTCGTATCTGTCTCTTTTATCAACATCAAACTCAAGCCTCACCTGCCAGTCGGATGCTTTCAGAAGTTCTTGAAGATGTTTTTTTGATCTCTGTCCCCATGGTTTTTGTTTTAGTTCAGGAGCATCGATGCCTATAAGCCTTACGCTTGTTCTTTTTTTATTAAAAATGATTTTTATAGTATCGCCGTCGCTTACCCTCAGGACTTTTTTATATGCAGTGTCATATGATCTTGATTCTGCGTCCTTTCTGTCATATGAGCTGTAACCCAACAGTAATATTAAGGCAGCAAAGAGTGTTATGAGTTTGAGATATTTTCTGTTCACTTGCATATTATATACAATAAAGCTGCAATTAATGTTTTTATTGGTATTTAGAGCTTTTCAGTGTTAAAATAAAAAAATGGATATTAAAAAAGCAAAGCAAAGATTTTTTATGGCTAAAGAGCTCCAGCTCTCTATAGCTATTATAGTTATCTGTTCACTCCTGGCTGGAATACTATTCGCATATATTACAAAAGAACTGGGTATAAGAGCAGAAAAAGGCGGGTTGTCTATTGTCCCGTCTTTTATAGGAGTTTTTGTCGGTTATATTATGGTTGTAGTTGTTCTGGCAATATTTTTTGCTCATCGTTTCATAGGTCCATTTGAAAGACTCAAGGTGGAGATTAAGCTCATACTTGCCGGGAATTATCACAGACGGTTGTGTGTTAGAAACAGTGATGATTTCTATATAAGATCTTTCATAATGGAGGTTAATAAATTATTGGAAAGACTAGACAAGGAATGCAAGGTTCTTGATAAAGATAAATTTCGCAAAGACCTTGATTCCGAGTTATTCAACATAATTGCGCTTTTGGAAAAAAACGCCTCTAAAGAAAAACTCAGAGAGGCATTGATACTATTTCATAGTAAGTACAATATTCTTCTGGGATTCAAAGAAAAAAAATAACCTCTTGTATCGTTTTCTTAACTCAGGGGAGAAAATCTAATAAACAAGATTCAGCGCATTTGGCACTGCTTCAATAGATGCAGGAGTTGAACCTGCATAATCTCCGTCTATCTGGACTGGAGCTTTTCCTTTAATAAAAATCTTTTCAGCCTTTGCATATGTTATATCTTTGTATAAAAGATGTTTTTTGAAAATTATTCCGAATGCGTATTTGAGGATGTCCATCCGTCTGCTGCCGTGCATAATAAAAGAGTAAAGCGCATTATCTTTGATACGGGCATCAGGTGCGACCTGAAAGTTTCCTGCATATTTCGAGACATTGCTGATTATTGCGGAATAACCATTATATGATTTGACGTCAACGCTGAAAACAAGCATATCAGGATTCCAAAGGATGAATTTCTTAAGTCCATTAAAAATGTACGCAGTTTTACCTGAATATTTTTTCATAAAACTGTTGACTCCATATACAGCTGCTGCATCATAGCCGATGCCTGCCATGAGACAAAAATATCTTGAATGTGGTTTATCCGCGTGATTCTTTGCTTCAAAAGTTATTTTTCCTAGTGAGACTTTACGAGCATCTCTTGTAAGGGCAATATCAAGTGCAGCCTCGATATTTTCAGGTATGTTGAGTTCTTTCCCGAGCACATTTGTTGTTCCTAATGGAAGTATTGCCATGGGAAGGTTTGTATCGGCAATTCCATTAATGACTTCATTGTATGTGCCGTCTCCTCCAACAGCAATAATTAGCGATGGTAATTCGTGATTGTCTGATTTATTCGAAGTTTCCGCCAGCTTTTTTGCAAATATTTCAGCGTCACCTTTTTGTGAAGTGAGCATCAAATGAACATCTAACCCCCTGTTTTTTATCAGTTCAATTGCCTGTCTGATTTTTTTTAAGGAATTTTTGCCGGAAACAGGGTTGCAGATAAGAAAAATTGTTCTATTCATGTTACTGAATTATATCTGCTTTTATTAATGAAATCACTGAATTTTTCAGCTTCAAGACAATAGCGTCAATAAAGTCTGAGAGCTAATTAGAATTTGTAATGAATTATATCAGAATTTTTAATATCTTTACGATGGAAAAACACGCCTTTAGGCTTGACTTTCAACCTGTTTTAAATTAACATACCAAAGATTTTTTCATCAGTCCGCAGTTAAAAATGGAGGAAGTAAAATGGCAGCTGGTATGCAGGAAGTGCTTTTACTTGATGCAATAATAGATCCCAATAAAATACCTCACAATGTTTCCTATGCATTTCTTGCGTCTATTATATTGATTTCTACTGCTCTTGCTATAAGAACTACTATAAAAATAGTGCCAAAAGGCACGCAGAATTTTATGGAGATAGTAATAGATTCATTTTTAAAACTTTCAGAGGAAAACATCGGGCTTGAATGGGGCAGAAGATTGTTTCCTTTGATAGGCACGTTATTCATGTTCATATTAATCTGTAATTTTATGGGATTGATCCCTGGGTTTTATTCACCAACAAGCAACATAAACACAAACGCTGCAATGGCAGTCCCAGTCTTCCTTGCGACACATTATTACGGCATCAGACTGCATGGACTAAAGTATATAAAACACTTTCTTGGACCAGTGTTGTGGCTTGCCCCGCTGATGTTCATAATAGAGTTTATTGGTCACATGCTGAGACCTGTCACGCTGTCAGTGAGACTTTTCGGAAACATGATGGCAAAACATATACTGTTGTGGGTACTGGCGATTCTTACTCCTTGGATTATTCCTACAGCTATATTGGCGCTTGGCACTCTAGTAAGCGTCATACAGGCGTTTGTTTTTACACTGCTGGCTACGCTGTATCTTGCCGGCTCTGTAGAAGAAAGCCACTAATAATCATTAATTTTAAATAGAAGTCTTGTAGAAAGGAGGTAGCACTAATGAAAAAGATTTTTTCTGTAATGCTTATAGCGCTTGCTCTTATCTGCCTGTCAGCTCCAGTTGTTTTTGCACAGGAAGCTGCAAAGCCTGCGGTATCAAGTGATTATGTTAAGGCAATGGCGGCTATTGGAGCAGGTCTTGCAATCGGTCTTGCTGCTTTAGGCACAGGCATTGGACAGGGAATTGGTCTTAGCAAGGCATGTGAAGGTGTTGCTAGAAACCCTGGCGCATCAGGTAAAATCCAGATGATACTTATTATCGGTCTAGCAATGATTGAGTCTCTTGCAATCTATGCTCTTCTTGTATCACTTGGTATTATGATTAACCAGAAGCTTTTCTTCTAAAAAGAATTAGATTATTTCAAAGGGTCAGCCTTGGCTGACCCTTTTTTGTTTGGTTCAAATTTTTTTATCTACTTTGCCCTAGATCTGAATATTGAGGACTTGTATTTATCAGGATGAAAAGGATTCAGGCGTACAACCTTGATATCAGGAAATCTGTCTTTTATTGCTGTTTCAGAAACACGCTGATCATAACCCAATGCTATTATATTGGGGTTAATCTCTCCAATTATTGCAAATATATCTTTATCGATAGATCCTAAAATAACCTTTTCAGCAATTCCTGTTTTCGTTACACCTTCTTTCCTTTTGTTTTCATCGCTGCCAGGTAGGATTTTTTTTATTCGCTTGACATTCTCATCTCTGGCAACAATGACGATTAATTCATTGCCTAGTGAACGGGCCTGTCTGAGAAAATCAATGTGTCCTGCATGAAGATGATCAAATGTTCCAGCGCATACTACGCGGATTTTCATATGACTGCCTTTCTTTGATTTTTTATTTCAGATTATTATAACCCGAATAATCCGGATTTTAATTCGAGACATGGTCGCTTGACAGCTGGAATACTGTGTGCTAGGGTTTTTAGTATGATTAAGGATGCTGAGATAGTTTACCGTACTACGGCATCTAGTGTTCTTTTATCTTTCAAAAAGGCAGATACCTATGCTTCCGAAACAAAGACCTGACAAAATACCTTTATATTTACTTATTGTTTTTACAATTCTTATTGTAATTATCATCACTGGAGGTTATTTTTACTACACTTACCAGAAAGAAAAGATAAAAGATAGCAGAGAAGACCAACTGCTCGCAATTGCTGACTTGAAAGTCAGCGAGATTAACAGTTGGAGAAGAGAAATCATAAATTACGGAGAAATAATCTCCAGAACGCCTTTTATTGCGCTTTATATAGATAAATTTTTAAACCAAGGGGCAGAGACTTCAGCAGAAAATGAAATCCTCGAATGGCTGCATTCAATAAAAGAACAATACAAATTCATGAGCGTTATGCTTGTTGATATAAAGGGGAATGTAAAATTTTCAACTGAATCAAAAATAATCGGTTCTCATGCAAAACAGCTCATCAAGAAGTCAATACATACAAATAATGTTCTGCTCTCGGATTTTCACAAAATAACAGAGATTGAGCACATTCATCTGGATCTTGCTGTGCCTCTTTTAAAGTCTGCTCAGGGGGAAAAGGTTGCTTCCGGAGTCTTGCTTGTAAGGGTTGATCCATATGATTTTTTGTATCCCTTGATACAATCGTGGCCAACGCAGAGCGACACAGCAGAGACATTATTAGTGCGGCGTGAAGGTGATAATGTTTTATTTCTTAATGAACTCCGTCACAAAACAGATACTGCTTTAAATCTTAAAAAGCCTATTACTAAGACTGAACTACCGGCTGTGCAGGCAGTTCTTGGTGAAACAGGAATAATTGAAGGAAGGGATTACAGAGACGCATCTGTGCTTGCGGCAATACGTCCTGTTCCTGAAACTCCATGGTTTCTTGTAGCGAAGGTTGATACAGAAGAAATATATGCGCCAATCCGCGACCGTGCATGGGATACAGTATTTTTTATGCTTCTTCTAATTGCCGCTTCAGGATTAGCTGTAATCTCATGGTGGAAACAGAAAAACGCTGAACATTACCGTCAGGAGTATGAGACAGAATTGAGACATCAAATAATGAAGAAAAAAGATGAATGTCTTACAAAATATGCTAATGATATTATAATGCTTGCAGACTCTGATTTAACGATTGTTGATGCAAATGACCGTGCTCTTCAGGTCTACGGTTACACATACGAAGAAATGCTCAGCCTTAAAGCTCTTGACCTCAGGACGGAAGATGTCCGTCAAGAGGTATATGAAAAGATAAAAGAGTCCGAGGGGACAGACGGCTTGATATATGAAACACTTCACAAGAAAAAGGACGGCACGGTATTTCCTATCGAGGTGAGCAACAGGGTGATTGATATAGAGGGAAATAAATTCTTTCTTGCCATTATACGCGATATCACAGAACGTAAAGAATCTGAAAAGAGGGCCAAAGAGATCTCAATCGAACGCGACAACCTGCTTTTGAGGCTTCAGTTGATTCTTGAGCGAATGCCTGTTGGATGCATTATAAACGACAAAGATTTTAATATCATTTACTGGAGCCCTGCGGCAGAAAAGATTTTTGGATTCACAAAAGAAGAAATTTTGGGGAAATCTCCTTTTAGTTTGTTTATCCCGCTCTCAGTCAAAGAATATGTCGAAAACATAAGGACAAGGATGAAAAGCGGTGATCTGACTGCTCACGGATTTAACGAAAACATAACAAAGGACGGACGCACGATCTGGTGCGAGTGGTATAACACCCCTTTGCGTGACCCTGACGGCAATTTCACAGGTTATATGTCAATGGTTGTTGACGCTACTGAAAAGAGGAAGATCGAGGAACAGCTGCTTCATTCTCAGAAGCTTGATGCAATCGGCCAGCTTGCAGGCGGAGTAGCGCATGATTTTAATAATATCCTTACCGCGATAATCGGCTACGCGAGCATTACTGATATGAAGATGCAGGATAATGACCCGCTAAAAGAGAACATAAAACATATTATAGAATCCTCAAGAAAGGCATCGTCTCTGGTAAAGAATCTTCTTGTCTTTGGAAGAAAACAAACGATGTCTGTTAATAATGTTGATATCAATCAGATTATAAAAGACATAGAGAAGCTTTTCCCTATGATGATAGGAGAGGATATAGAGTTCAAGACTTTTCTTGCAGAAAAAAAGCTGATAGTCAAGGCTGATGAAACTCAGATTGAACAGGTTTTGATAAATCTTGCTACAAATGCAAAAGATGCAATGCCAAACGGCGGTAACCTTACAATAACCACCGACGTGTTTAATGTGGATGATGAATTTGTCAGAATGTATAACTTTTGGGAAAAAGGGCTTTACGCGCGCATAACTTTTTCCGATTCAGGCGCAGGTATCGATGAAAAAATAAAGGAGAGAATTTTTGAGCCTTTTTTTACAACAAAAGAGGTTGGGAAAGGAACTGGCCTTGGACTTTCAATAGCTTATGGTATAGTGAAGCAGCATAATGGGCATATAAATGTCTACAGCCATTTAGGTGAAGGCACAACATTCAAGATTTATCTGCCTTTAGTACAAGGAGATGAAAAGGAGGAAAGAGCGCAGATGACTGAAGAACCAATAGGCGGTACTGAAACAATACTTGTCATCGAGGATGAAAAAGATGTAAGAGTTGTGACAAAAACAATACTTGAAGCTTACGGTTATAAAGTAATCGAGGCAGCAGACGGAGAAGATGCCCTTGTAAAATTCAAGGACAACATTGGTGTCATAGATATGATTATATGCGATCTAATAATGCCTAAAATGAATGGGAAAGAAGTTTTTGAGAAGATAAATAACATCAGACCTGGTATAAAAGCGCTTTTTGTAAGCGGTTATTCAGAAAATATTATGCTTAAAAAGGGGAATTTTGAACAAGGATTAAACTTTGCTTCAAAGCCGATTCTTCCTGTTGAACTTCTGAAAAAGGTCAGGGAAATTCTCGATAAATAACTTTCCTTATTATATCTTGCAGCATTTTTTCTTTTTTGCGGAAACATTCCCTTCTTTTTGAAAAACAAGAGCCTGTTTTTTTATTATGCTCGTTAAAACCTTTCGCCTTCCTTCTTCAAGCAGACGCTGCACAGTTCCTCTTGAAATGCCCATCTTAGCTCCTGTTTCTTCCTGTGTCAGATTGTCGATGTCACATAAGCACATTGCTTCAAGCTCATCCCGATATACAGTTATAAGTTCGAGTTCTGTCAAAGGGACCCCTGTAGGTTTAAATACCTGTCCGCGTAATTTTCTAAAAGGACATTTGCAGAATCTTGGTTTTTTATATCTTGGAGACATTTTTATTATTATAGCAGATGAAAGATTCAGGAATTATCTGTATCTTTATACTGCTTCCTTTATCGATCTTGGATATCCCTTTGGGAATGCATGCAAGGGCTTCTGTCTTTGCCATGAACTGGAGCCTGCTGTCCATTTTTAGCGGATTAAATATAAGGTGATCCGGCCTCGACAGTGTGCCGTGTATGAACTGAGTCCAGTCTTCCTGTCCTGTCAGGTCTGTACCTGCAACAGCAGTCGTCTCAGCCAGCCCTTGTCTTTTATGACCTGCCAGTATCATAAGAGCAGGGATGACAAGCTGCATAAAAGCCATCTGATTTGATGGAGGTCCGCCCGGCAGACAGAACACAGGCTTTGAATCTAGCAATCCGAATCCTACAGCTTTGCCCGGCCCCATCTTTACTTTATGAAAAAATTTTTGCCAGCCCATATTGTCGAGTATCCCAACTACAAAGTCTTTACTTCCTTTCCAGGCTCCTCCTATTGTTATAAGACAATCGCATCTGTTAATACTATTTTTTATGGCATCGGCTATATCTTTTTCCGAGTCTTCAACTATAATGCTTTCTGATTTCATGCCGTAAATTCTGCACCATCCTGATATTGTTACAAGATTGCTCGCAAATACTTTTCCGCTTACAGCGGGGGTTCCAACAGGAAGTATCTCGTCTCCTGTCGCGATTATTATCACATCAGGGTTTCTGTAAACCTTTGCTGAAGAATGACCTGAAGCAGCTATCAGTCCTATGTGTGCAGGTCTGAGGACAGTTTTCTTTTTTATTATAAGTTCTGACATTGAAACATCAGTGCCTTTTCTTAAAATATTTCGTCCGGGATGAGCATTATTTCTCGATGTAACAAATTTTCCGTTGTCAGAAGCGAACTCCTGTGAAATAACAGCGTCCGCTCCATCAGGAATCGAAGTTCCTGATGTTATTGTTACAGCAGTTCCGGGAATTATCTCCAGAGTATCAGAACCTCCTGCAGTAAGACTGCCGATCAATTTAAGTTTTACCGGATTTGATTCAGAAGCACTAGCAATATCTGAAGACCTGACAGCGTATCCGTCTTTTAGAGAAATATCGGAAGAAGGCGAATCAACGAGAGAAAAAATATCGTCGCACGTGATTCTTCCAGCAAGCTCTAAGACCTGAAGGCTTTCAGAACCCAAAGGTCTTAGAGTATTTTTTACATGCTGTAAGGCTTCGCTGTAAGAAATGATCTCCATAATCTATGCCTTAATCATTGCCGCATCCGTTTTCGCAGGGAGTAGTGCTACCGCAGCAGGTCTGCTCTTTCCCGCACCTCGTCTGCACGGGTGCTATCGAATGGGTCCCTTTTACAATGAAACCGCTTCCGCCCGAGATCATCCTTTTGGCCTTTCCCCTGCATTTCGGGCACTCAAAAGAGGGGCTTTCATCCATCCCATGTTGTTTTTCAAATACAAACCCGCAGGCGTTGCATTTATAATCGTAAGCAGCCATCAGCCCTCTTTTTTATCTTTCGCAAGAGCGATAATCGGTTCGAGGACTAAGTTGAAGGCCATTGCAGTTGGCGAATCTTTTGAAAATTCCAGATACGGCTTGCCGTCGTCGCCTGATGCAACAAGCCTGGGCTCCAAAGGTATCCGGCCGAGGAATGCGACCCTCATTTCAGAGGCGAGCCGCTCGCCGCCGCCGCTCTTGAATATGTCGTGCCTCTCTCCGCAATTGGGGCAGATAAATCCGCTCATGTTTTCGATCAAGCCTAAAACAGGGATATTAACCTGATGACAAAAGGTGATCGATTTGCGGACATCGGTAAGAGAAACGTCCTGGGGAGTCGTCACAATAACTCCTCCATCGACACTGCCGAGAAGCTGAATAATTGATAGCGGCTCGTCGCCGGTGCCCGGAGGGCAGTCGACGATAAGATAATCAAGCTCTCCCCATTCCATGTCAGTCAGGAATTGTTTAATCAAGGAATGTTTGAGCGGGGCCCTCCAGATAACCGCGTCTTTTTCATTTTTCAGCATAAAGCCGATCGAGATCACTTTCAAATTATCATTGTATACGATAGGCTGTAAGCCGTCGGGCGTTTGCCTGATCGGGCGTCCCTCAAGCCCCAGGAGCTTTGGAATACTCGGTCCGTGGACATCGATGTCCATTAGTCCGACCTTTTTGCCCTTTAATGAGAGGGCAACAGCCATATTGGCGGCCACTGTGCTTTTCCCGACGCCGCCTTTTCCTGAAAGCACGAGAATCTTATGTTTTATTTTGTTGACCGCCGAATTCAGAGCTATCATCTCAATTACCTGTTCGGGATTTTCAGGAGATGCGCTGTTTTTTGCTCCACATTCCCTCTTTACTTCAACTGTTGTTTTCTTTTTATTCATGATCTCCCCATTCAAATGTTTTATTTTTTGTATTTGACCTCTTTAACTAACTCTTCCAGAAACTTGCAATTTGTTTTTCTGACCTCTACTTCAGCACCTGAAAAGACGTGTTCGGGCCCATTTCCTTTGAAATCTTCTTTTATATAAAGGATATCAATTCCTTTTTCAACTAAGAATTCCGCAAGCCTTATGCCTTTCCCTCTATCAATAGCCGCAAAAATATTTTTTATTATTTCTGGAGGTGATGCCAGAACGTTTAATTGTTGTATATCAAACAGGGCAATATAAGGTGCGCTGGCAAAGTGAGCCGAAATTTCTCCGTCCTTTTCAACAAGAGGCACAGCGATTCTGAGAAAATCTTTTTTTTCAGGTTCGTATTGTGTAATGACGCGTGCAACAAATGGAACTTGTTCCTTTATCTTTTTTTCTATCTGTTCTGTAATCTCAGAAGACTCTTTCAATTTCTTGAGTGAGAGGCTTATATCTAAATAGACGAATATAAACCTTCCGGAATTCCTTGCCTGTATAGAAACTGTTTTAACCCGGGGAAACTCATTTAGTATTTTTTCAATTTTTTTTATGACTGATTTATCTACTGATGCGTCCAAAAGGCTTTTTATGGAATCTCTGAGAATACCGTATGCAGCTCTGAGTATTAAAACAAGTATGAGTAATGCTGATATCCTGTCTGAATTTGGGCAGGAAAATCGAGTTCCTAAAATACCTGCTATGACAATAGCAAGAGGCGCAATATCCATTTTCCAGTGTTCTGCATCAGCCATCAGAGACGGGAAATTTATCTCTTTTGCTCGTCTTGCCTCATACCTTGAAAAAATAATTATAGGGATTGCCATGAGCGATAGTATTATTATGGTCATGTCGAGATTTCGTATCCCTTCAGCAGAGGGGTGATATATCATCTTTCCTATCTCAAAAACTGAAATAAATATCATTCCCGCTGTAATGATAGCTACAAGGTTTTCGATTTTGTAAAGTCCCCACGGAAACATATCTGACTTTCTTTCAGAAAGGTAGATGCCTCCCACTATCAAAAGACTTCCTATCACATCAGTAAGGGAATGCGCTGTTTCAGCCAGAAGCGCTGAACTGCCTGATAAGAGATAAAGAGAAAATTTTGAAGCAGTAAACAAGGCATTCAAGGCTAAAGATGCAAAAGCTAATTTTTTCCCTTCACATACAATTACATCCGACATATTTGCCTTTTATCAGTCACGAACGGCATTTAAGATATTGAATTCGAATTCTTTTTTGAAAAGCTCAAACTCATTTTTACCAATTTAGTTTTAGTGTTGCAGGCATCCAAGCATCTGCCGCAATAGATGCAGTTTATATCTCTTAAAGTCTTCTGATCAACATGTTCAGATATCTTAACATCCATATAACATACCCTCTCACATATCTTGCACTTGGCACAATTTGCAGAGGCATATCCAAGCCTT